>JAGRAW010000287.1 GCA_020434415.1 Bdellovibrionales bacterium | reverse complement strand
CTCGGAATCCCGGGCGCAGCGTTTTCTCGATTACGTATGAGCGAGAATGATCCGCAGACCTTCTCGCATTGTTTCCAACGGCATCCAGGCTGCATCGGGCCATTCTTCCGCTACTTGTTCAGGCATTACCGGCACATGAAGAAAGCCGGCGCATATGGGCACCGCACTTTCCGCGGCTTGATGAAGAGCCAGGTAGAGGAGCTGGTTACAAAGCGAAGTTCCGCCATGGTTCGAGGCTGCGGCCGGAATGCCCGCGGCTTGAAGCGCCGCAACCGCGGCGTCTAGCTCGGGGAAGGTCGAGCGATAGGCCGGCGGGCCGTCGGGAACAATCGGCTCCGCGGTTCGGGTACAACCATCGGCGTCCGGGTGCGTGAAGTCGATCATGTTCAGTGCGAAGCGCTCCAGCGTGAGTTTGTTTCGCGCCTTTGCCTGTCCGAGAAAAAGGCAGGCGTCGGGCTGACTTGACGTGATGAGATCGGACAGTAGCCGACTCAATTCGAAGCTCTGAGCTGGGATGAGCCTGAGTAGGATTTCCACGTCAGGGACGACAAGCGGGTTCTCGATTAGCGAGCGGAGAAGCAATTCGGAGGAGTTCTGCTTCCAAGTGCCCATCGGGGTAAAGCCGGTGATGAGTATTCGCATGGGTAAAGTGTAGCATAGATAGGGGCGGAGCTGAGAACAGGTAAGAGAAGGCCGTTTGGAAGACTGTGCCGCTCCGCAGTTGCGCTCCAGGCCCTATTGCAATTTACTGCCTCAATGACGCACCCAAAGGAATTCAAAACTACTGGGCTATTTTTCCTCAGCTTCGCTATCTGGGTTAGCTCGAGTCTTCTGATAGCTGTACCTGGATTGTTAGGCTTCCTCGGGGTTCGACTGACCGACGCTTTCATGTGGTATGAGATCTGTGGCGCGATGGTTACCGCGCTGATCTTCCTGTTGTGGGGACTGTTTTCAAACGTAACGCAATACTACCGCGTCGCTTTCGCTTATTTGGGTATTGGGGGATTGCAGTATTTATGGACGCGCTCGGTTTACGCTTTTTTTTGAAATGAGCTTGCTCTCAGAAGCTGAATTCATCGGTGTGGGCTCCCTGGCGACATCGCCACGCTTTGTGGCTCGACCACTTGATAGCTGGAGTTTAAAGGGGTAGGGGAGAGGCTGGAGTCAAATCGATCGAACTATCAACCGCAGCTCAGGACGAGTAGATAGCGCATGCTCAGGAATCGCGGCGCGCGTCCGAGGCAACACTCCTAGCGATGAGCTCTGCACTCAAATATCGCCGACTCCTGCCGGATGAAGAACCGCCGTGGAGTTTGCTCTTGTCCGCGGACGCTTCTAGAAGTGCGGTCGAGGAGTATCTTTGGCGAGGGGATTGTTTTCTCGCGTATCACGGCGGACGTCTGGCCGGCCAGTTTGTGCTTCTTGAAACGCGAGCCAAGGTTTTCGAGATCATGAATATTGCAGTAGCGAAGAAATCGCAGGGCAAAGGCATCGGAACGAAGCTTGTCGCTAAGGCCAAGAGAGAGGCCAAGAAACGAGGCGGGCGCATACTCGAAGTCGGGACCGGAAATTGCAGCTTTCGACAGCTTGCTTTCTATCAGCGGGCGGGGTTTCGAATCTCGGGAGTAGATACGGACTTTTTTCTGGGCCGGTACAAGAAAACCTATCGAACCAATGGCGTAAAACTGCAGGACATGGTTCGGTTATCCATGAGGCTTTCGTAACGCTAGTCTTGTACGGTCAAGACTTCCAAGGTTAGCACATTTCGGGAGGTTCGTTCTCTCGAACGCGGTCGAGGCCAAAATGTTTTTATTTTCAACCCGGCGGAGCGTCGCTTCGATTAGTAGTTCGCAGCAGTGACTCGTGCCGTCTCACGCTTTCGTTACCTATGACTAGCGCATCGCATATTAGAAAATTTCCTTCTTCACCACTAGCGCAGTGGGACGTGCCGCCGTGGGAGCTCACCTATCGATCCGAGGAAATTGTCGCAGCTCTGCTGCAGGCACTCGACCTGTCGGAATTTGATGTGAACGAAGGTATCGCAGTGCACCGCTCTTGTACCGTCGAGAGTGGCGCCGTGCTGAAGGCTCCTCTCATCCTCGGCCCCCGATGTTTTGTTGCGGCAGGCGCCTACCTTCGTGGCGGTTGCTGGGTGGAGGCGGACTGTATCTTCGGTCCGGGAGCTGAGCTCAAGTCGTCTTATGTATTTGCGAACAGCAAGTTGGCCCATTTCAATTTTGTGGGAGACTCGATTCTCGGAGAACGAGTAAATCTCGAAGCAGGGAGCATTATCTGCAACTATCGAAACGAGCGCGAGGACAAGGAAATCCGCCTACCATTCGACGATCGGCTTGTTCCGACCGGAGTAGACAAATTTGGTGCTCTCCTTGGGGACGATGCGCGGCTTGGAGCTAATGCTGTGATCGCGCCGGGAGCCATCATTCCATGTGGAACGGTTATTCGTCGCTGTGAATTGTTTGATGCCGAACAGCAAGTAGGAAAGTAGAAGTGGATGAGGCAACTGTCGTGATGCCGCAGTTTTCGGAGGAGTCTCCCGCTCCATTTTTGCGTGCGCAGTGGAAGCTCCTCGTTATGCTGAATTACGAAATCGACCCGGCGGTTCTCGAGCCTTTCGTGCCCGCCGGAACTGAGCTCGACACGTTCAACGGCACGACCTACGTCAGTATGGTCGGATTTCTCTTTCTGAATACGCGAGTGCTGGGAGTCCCGGTTCCGTTTCACCGCAATTTCGAGGAAGTCAATCTACGTTTCTATGTGCGACGGCAGACTGAGCAGCAAGAGATTCGGCGAGGTGTCGTTTTCGTGAAGGAGATCGTGCCAAAGCGCGCCATCGCCTTTCTTGCCAGAAAACTGTATCAGGAGAACTATGTCGCGATGCCGATGGCTCACGAAATCGCGTATCAGAACGCCTACCCTACGGACCCCCAATCCGTCTGCTATAAATGGAAGTTTCGTTCTCGTTGGAATGCTTTGACCATTCAGACTAGCGGTGCCGCAATTTCGACGGTAGAGGGAACGGAGGAGGAATTCATCACTGAACATTACTGGGGATATACGAGGCACCCGGATGGTTCTACTTCCGAATATCGCGTGGAACACCCCCGATGGCAGATATGGAAAGCGAACTCTTGCGCCTTGGATTGTGATGTTGCGGCGCTTTATGGTCCTCAGTTTTCGAGCTTTGTTCAAGGTGAGCCAAGTTCAGCCTTCTTGGCCGATGGCTCGGATGTAATCGTGCGCATGGGGCGAAAGCTTCGGTGCGGATCTGAATGATAAGGCAAGCTGCTTTCCGGCAGTGCCAAAGTGGCCGAGTTGGTGCCATATCTCGGGGAGAGTTTCTACGTCAGGATTCGGCTGTAACACCCGATGGTGCAATAGCTGTAGCATTGACGACCGTGCATTTGTTGGCCATATAAACTCTATGCAACAGCCGTCCCAATTGATGCGCCGCTTTCGCGAGTGGCGTGTAGAAAAGCTTTATGCTTCGTCCGGAAAGTATCTGAAGGCGTATCGGGCGCATACTGATTTGCGCATGCTCGACAATCCGCAGGAAGCGATCGGCGGAAAATGGGACGAAGTCGGGCGTCTGCAGTTCGACTGTCTTGTTGCGCATGGTCTGCAGCCACACCACCGTTTTCTCGACATTGGTTGCGGGTCACTTCGTGGGGGGCGGCATTTCATTGGCTATCTCGATAGCGGCTGCTACACCGGATTCGATATTTCCAAGCAGGCCATCCGCCAAGCGCGGGCGTTAGTCGCGGACGAGAAGCTGACAACGAAGAGTCCTACATTGCTGCTCAGCAAGTCGCTGCAGTTAGACTTTCGAGCTGTGAGGAAGCTGCAATTTGATTATCTCCTGGCCCAATCTGTCTTCACACACCTGTATCCTGAACACATAGCCGAGTGTTTCAATCGGGTGTCGTCAATTATGAGCAGCGACGCCGCCTTTTTCTTTACATTTTTTGAGAGCGAGCGCTTCGAGAAGAAGAACGTTAAAACATTTCGCCACCCCTTCTCCTTCTTCGAACAACAAGCGGCATGCAACGGCTTCATTCTCGAGCGAAGCCAATACAACCACCCGCAGCAACAGCAAATGGCAATTGCACGAAAGGTAAGAGACTAATCTGCCACCGTACGGGGCCGTTCGCCGTTTCACATCTCAGGCCGCGCGTGGCATACTTCTGCGGTAGTCGACGTTCGTGATGCCGTGCGCGAAATGCTGGCAGTTTTCTGAATCCATCTCTGCTTTTACGTGTAACCTTTATGAGCGCTCATCCTCAGGCCGGAAAACTCGTTGCTCCATCGGCACTAGTAAATATTCCTAAGCTGATTAGTGCCTACTACACTGAGCGTCCAGATGTAGAGGTGCCTACGCAGCGGGTGTCGTTCGGAACGTCCGGGCACCGCGGTTCGTCGCTGCAGTGCTCCTTCAATGAAGCACATATTCTCGCTATCACACAGGCAATCTGCCGGTATCGCGCTCAGCAGAATGTGACGGGACCGCTATTTGTCGGCATGGATTCTCATGCGCTGTCGCTCCCGGCCATGCATTCGGCGCTGGAAGTGCTTGCGGCGAATGACGTTGATGTCCTTATCGCGGAAGAGGATGAATACACGCCGACTCCGGCAATTTCGCATGCCATACTCGTTTACAATCGCGGGCGAACGACGGGCCTTGCTGACGGCGTCGTCATCACTCCTTCTCACAACCCGCCACAGGACGGTGGCTTCAAATACAATCCGCCCCATGGCGGCCCTGCCGGAACAGAAGCGACGCAGTGGATAGAGAACAAGGCAAACGAGTTTCTGAAGAACGGCTTGCGCGAAGTCAAGCGAGTGCCCCTTGCGCGGGCGCTCAGCGCGGACACGACACATCGCTACGATTTCATTCGCAGCTACGTCGAGGATCTAAGTTCGGTTATCGATTTTGATCCGATCGTGGCGGCAGGTCTCAAGTTAGGCGTAGACCCTTTGGGCGGCGCTGGTGTGCACTATTGGGAGCCGATTGCCGAGCGCTACAAGCTCGACTTGACGGTGCTTGCCAGTGAAGTTGATCCCACCTTTCGCTTCATGACGGTAGACTGGGACGGGAAGGTTCGGATGGACCCCTCTTCGCCGTACGCGATGGCAAGCGTAATCGGCCTCAAGGACCGTTACCGCGTGGCTTTTGCCTGTGATACCGACCACGACCGACACGGCATCGTGGCACGCTCGGTCGGTCTTCTACAGCCCAACCACTACTTGGCGGTCTGTATCTGGTATTTGTTTCAGCACCGACCTCAATGGTCAGAGCGCATGGCGGTGGGCAAGACCCTGGTGAGCAGTCAGATGATTGATCGGGTGACGGCAAAGCTCAAGCGCAGGCTGTACGAGGTGCCGGTCGGGTTCAAGTGGTTTGTTGATGGGCTTCTGGACGGTTCTCTAGGGTTTGTCGGCGAGGAGAGTGCAGGTGCGTCATTTCTGCGCCGTGATGGCAGTGTCTGGTCGACAGACAAGGATGGCATTATCGCCGCGCTTCTCTCGGCTGAAATGACCGCGCGGCTAGGGAAAGACCCGGGGGAGCTGTATCAAGATCTGACTGCCGAGTTCGGCGAGCCGGTCTATGACCGAATCGACGCAGAAGCCACTCCAGAAGAAAAGCAGCGCCTCGCCAA
>JAGRAW010000286.1 GCA_020434415.1 Bdellovibrionales bacterium | reverse complement strand
AGGCGACTTTCTATATTTCCCGCACCGGAGCTGATGAAGCCGTTACCATCGTCGATCCGAGAGGCAATAGCTTCACCAACGTCAATTTCCCTCCGGGGGTGAAATGGTTCAGAGGTTCCTTGTTCGACGTTGTCACGATCAAGCAGCCCTTGCCCGGACGTTGGGCGGTGAGCGGTGTGGAAGAAGCGGAAGGCTTTGCGACGCTGCTGACCGAATTGAAGCTGCAAGTTCGATGGCCGGAATCGAACCTCACCGTTGGCGATAGTGTGGTGTTGATGGTGCGATTGACCGAAAACGGTGAGCCGGTTCGAGCGCCGGGAATCAAGGAAGTCACTTTCTATACTTACAAGATCGTCAACAGCTCGACCGGCCAGCTGGTGGTCCAAGGAAGCCTCAACGACAAGGCTGAAGAAGGTGATACCACGGCAGATGACGGCATTTACTCGACGACTATCAAACTCAGCGAAACCGGAGAATACAAGGCGCTAATCGCCGTTGCCGGTCCCACGTTTTCTCGGCAACAGCATATATCCTTCAACGTTTCGACCGGTATCGTGAACTTGATACTGAAGCCGGAAAACGACTTCACGGGCGAGGAAGGAGCGATGCGGGTCGAGCTGAGCGAAACCGCGAAAGCCCTGAAGAAGCTTAAGGTGCAGTTGATCGCTCGCCAGGTAGGGGAGAAAAAGGCCGTCGCCATTCCGCTGGAAAAATTTGAGCGAGATGACGGTGCCTACGACGTCCCGCTACAGATGCTCAAGGAAGGGGAATACGAGCTCCACGCCAGAGTCAGCGGGACGGATCCGAAGACGAAGGAGCAGGTAAGCGGGCAAAGCGATACCCTTACCTTCAAGTCCGAAGGCGCCACAGAAGAGCTGGTTGTCGAAGGCGAAGCGGAAGACGAGCTGGCGGTTGAAGTCCTGGAGGAGACGGAGGAAGAGGAGGAAACTTCGCCCGACCTCTACTGGGGGCTTGGATCTGTCGTGTTGGCGCTCGCATGGGTCGGCGGTCTCGGTTTCTTCTTCTATCGTCGGAACAGCAAGGAAAATGACGGTGTTTCGATTGATGCGCGTGAGGCCTACGTCATTCCGCCGGAGCTCGAGGCAAGAGTGCAGGCGGTGCGCGAGAAGACTTCAGCGGTTCGCCGCAAGCCTAGTGCGGCCGAGATTGAGTTGTTCAAGTCTGTAGAAAGTCGATTGCAGGCTGCTGCCGCGGCTGCTGACGACGATGGCAGCGGTGAAACGGGTGAGGGAGCTGATGAGGCGGAGGAGGCCGGCGATCCGGCAGCAGAGGATACTTCAAACGGCGTAAGCGAGGATTCCGAAGATGAAGAATAATCGGAGCGACGAACCATGGTCTGGTTGATTCTCGTCTGCGTGATCTATCTCAGCGGCATCGGCGCCATCTTCATGATGGTCGGCAAGAAGACGATCGCAATCGATCGACAGCTCCGTATCAATCTTGAAACGGTCAAGGAAGAAGAGCAGACGAAGCTCGGAGTGTTGGGTGACCTGGCGGAGATGACGCTAGGCCTGGTCACTCCGACTCGCATTCAAGAGCTCGAGGCGAAGCGCGGTGAGGCGGAAGAAAGCATTCGCGCCGAGAAGGGGCGCCTGACCATCACGGAAGCCGAGCTCGAGGCGGTGGATACCCGACTACGCGAGCTCGAGGAGCTCAAGCGTGAGCTCGAAGTAAGTAACATGGATGCGGTCAAGGAGCTTGAAATGCTCCGCGCCCAGGAACGTGATATCGCCGCGAAAAACGATGCCCTCCGCAATCAGATTAACGCCTCGGTCGAGCAAATCGAGTTTTTGCTGGAGCAACTCGCCAATTCTGCTGAGGCCGTCGAACGGCTGAGCGCCGCAAAGAACGAGTTGCTCGATATCGAGAAGCAGTCGAGCTACTATGAGGAGCAGATCGCTGCGATTAATATGCAGTATATGAATCTGAAAAAAGCGTATGATGCGCTTGATATCGAATACGCGCAGCTCTACGAGAAGCAGCAGCTTTCCAGTCAGGGTGACGGGTAGTAGGGGAAGGAGCTTCATCACCCCGCTCTTCACTCTTGGTTCGTAGGGTCAAAGCATCCAGGGACCGTAAAAACTGCGTTTTTGGACGGTCCCTGCTATGGTCCCGGCATATGAAGTCACTTGCCGCATTTGATCAGCAGCACATTTGGCATCCGTTCACTCAACATCGCGACTGGCTTGCGCTCGAGCCTTTGGTGATTGAGCGGGGTGAAGGGTTCGAGCTAATCGACGTCGAGGGGCGGCGGTATCTGGATGGCGTCTCATCACTTTGGTGCAACGTCCACGGCCATAGCCACCCCCGACTGCTTGCAGCGCTCCATGAGCAGGTTGATCGTCTCTGTCATTCGACACTGCTGGGGCTGACACACCAGCCGATCATCGAAGCTACTCGCCGGTTGTTGCAGACCGTTCCCGGCGGTCTTACCCGGGTCTTTTATTCGGACAGCGGTTCCGCGGCGGTCGAAGCCGCGATTCGCATCGCTCTCGAATGGTGGCAGAAGGAGCCTCGTGCTGTCGGTCGGGCGCGCCGTAAGCTCCTGTCGCTCGCCAACGGCTACCATGGGGATACTCTGGGGGCCGTCGGTCTGGGCTATTTGGAAGTGTTTCATCGGGACCTGAGCGAGAATGTCATCCCTTCGCTGAAGGTGCCGCCGCCACACTTGTTTCGCTTCTACGAGGGGGACGATCCTGACGAGGCGGAAGCCCGAGCACTTGCGGTAGCTCGAGAGGTAATCGAGACCCAAGCCGATACCATCGCTGCGCTTGTGGTCGAGCCCATGGTGCAGGGGGCTGCTGGCATCTGGCCACATTCGGCAAGGTACCTACAGCAGCTTGTGCAGTTGTGCCGCGAGCACGGAATACTGGTTGTCGCCGATGAAGTTGCAACCGGCTTCGGAAAGACGGGTCGAATGTTCGCGTGCGAGCTTGCCGGTATCGAGCCGGACGTGCTGGTCGTGGGCAAGAGTCTGACCGCCGGCTATCTTGCCCTCTCTGCCGTGCTGACGACCGAACCTATTTTTGAAGGCTTTCTGGGCGAGCCCGGAGAGTTGAAAACCTTCTTCTACGGGCAGACTTACTGCGGCAATCCTCTCGCAGCGAGAGTGACCTCGGAGAATCTTGCCTTGTTTGCGGAAGAGCAGGTGATCGAATCCTTGCCTGCGACGTTTCGGCAGTATCACGCACTATTGACGGAGCATATCGAACCGCTTCCTCAAGTGGCGGAAGTCCGTCGCGTGGGAGTGATGACCGGAATCGAACTGACTAGCGAGCCGGGTCGTTGTGTCCCCTTCGAGTCGAATCAGAGGGTGGGCCTACGAGTCGTCGCGGAAGCCAGGGCGCGCGGGGTGATCATCCGTCCGCTGGGGAACGTGATCGTGCTAATGCCGGCAATTCGGATGTCGACCGCCGAGCTCGAGCGACTGGTTCGAGTCACTGCGGAGGCTATTACAGCGGCAGGTCCGCTATGAAAGCAGCATCATCGCGTGCACCGATACTGTTCGTTACGGGCACTGACACCGGCGTCGGAAAGACCGCCGTGACGGCAATGCTCGCACGCTTGCTCAGCGAAAACGGTAGAACTGTGCATGTGTGCAAACCGATAGAAACCGGGTGTCGACGTAATGAGCAGGGAGAGCTCGAGCCGACTGATGCGCGTGTCCTCCGGGAGGCAGGAGGTGGCAGGCAGTCACTCGAGCAGGTTATTCACTACCGATTTGAAGCCCCGGTTGCGCCGTCAGTTGCTGCGGCAAGCGTTGCCGCTCGAATTGATCGGGAAGCGCTGGTGCTTCACATTGAGCAGCAAGCTATCGACTGCGATCTCCTGCTGGTGGAAGGAGCCGGCGGTTTGCTTGTGCCAATCGTGGACGACTACCGCTTTCTGGAGCTATGTCGTGACTTGCGTGCTACGGCATTGGTTGTTGTCGGCTCCCGGTTGGGCGCGATCAACCACACGTTGTTAACGCTCGATGTCCTCCAGCACGGAGGAATTGAAGTGGCGGGGTATGTGGTGAACCACCCCTTCTCGGCTGCGCAGGATCAGGAGGCGCTAAGGACCAATCGCAGCGCACTGGCGGATGGGGCCCGGCGCTATCGGGTCGGCGAGCTTTTTTCGGTGCCGTTTGCAAAGGCGCAATCGTTTACTGGTGTTCTTGAGGCAGGTTTAACGGCAATTCGTCCCTATTCCAGGTCGATAATTGAACACCTGCTGCGAGCTAGGCTATAGGTCCCTGCGGGATGTCGGTCCTGAGAGTTTACCTCCTACGACACAAGAATCGATGGTCGTGAACTCCCGTCAGAACTTCAGCGATAGATGGAATTAACGCAGTATATTACTGAGAAGCACGTGGGCGGCGCATTACGCGCACGGCTCGAGACGCTTGAAGCGGCCGAGCGCGAGTGTATCGAGAGAGTTGTGTGCGGATTGAATCCAAGCGCGAATACCCTTCGGGCCCTGATGGGCTTGGCTGAGGAAATCGGCGCGCGTGACGGCATGTCGCTGGTAGAAGTCTTCTCCTCACCCGAAGTCACTGCAGCGCTCGTGGAACAAGCGCCGCGAAAGGTTCGTCAGAAGAGGGTGCGTGAGGTGCTCCATGCGCGACGGTATCCCGAAATTCATGCGATCAAGGCTCGGCTTCAGCAGGCGCGGCAACAGGTCCTGGTCGACTGTGGCCTGACGCTCGAATTGCCGGAGGATCTGGAGGGAGACGCCATCCAAGTGAGCCTCACCGTTCGTTCGGCCGAGGAGCTGGCCCGTGCAGCCGAGCGCATGCAACAAGCTGCAAACCACCCCTCGACCACAACCGTCTTTTCGATTTTGAAAGGAGAGTACTGAACGTGGCCGGCACCGTCCGTGATAGGAGCTCTTTTCGCCCCTCGTTGGTGTATGTCGCTCCTGATGCCGTCGACGACGCGCTGACTGGCCGGGTCCTTGCCCGCTTGGGAAACTCGGCTAGCGTCCACTACCTTGGTGAGCGAGGCGATCCGCTTCGCGAAGAGGTCACAGGCATCGAGAACGGACCGCTCGAATTTTCAGCAGGCAAACAGCGGTTGCTTCTCACCAGACATCCCGGCGCTTGGCTGAAGAGCTGTCCCGGCACAAGCGGCCATGTGTGCTGCAACCTGTGGATAGTGAACCCCGGAGAGGGCTGTCCGCTCGATTGCACCTACTGCTACCTTCAAAGCTATCTTCGGCGAAATCCGACGCTAAAGCTTTACACCAACACCAGTGACATGCTGCGCGAGATTGGGGAACGCGCCGCTGCGGAGCCTAATCGACTGTTTCGAGTCGGTACCGGAGAGCTGATGGACAGTCTGGTGTGGGACGACCTTACGGATTTGACGCTGGAGCTCGTGCCATTTTTTGCAAAGCTGCCGAACGGCTTGCTCGAGCTGAAGACGAAGGATGATTACGTCGAGAACCTGCTTTCACTTCGCGACGTGCACAAGGGGAAGACGGTTATTTCCTGGTCAGTCAACGCGCGGGCTATTTCTGAAGCAGACGAAGCGAAGACTGCGCCGTTCGAGGCGCGACTCGCTGCGGCTGCAAAAGTTGCCGAGGCCGGATATCGAGTGGGGCTACACTTCGATCCGTTGATCCACTTCGAAGGGTGGGAAGACGGGTATCGCGATACGATCCGCACTATTTTCCAGCGCCTGTCGCCTAGTGCGATT
>JAGRAW010000285.1 GCA_020434415.1 Bdellovibrionales bacterium | reverse complement strand
CAGCCTCCCTTCCTGGTTGCTTACTGCCAAGGCCTCGCAGCAGTAAGCCGTCCGGCGCGCTGACGGATCCAACCATCATCGAAGCGCAAGGCCTGCGCTCTGCAAACAGCACAGCGCAAGCCTCACGCATTGCACGCCGGAAGCCGGACGAGGGTGATAAACCCACACTTCTTGCACCCCTCGCCACAGAGTGTAGCGCTTGGGCCAGCAAAAACAACTATTTCAGGTCAAGAAAAGCGGCCTTGGGTTTAGAATCGGGGAAATTCCGAGTAAATTCAGAGCGCTACGGGTTGCCGCGTAGCGGAGAATCTTCGCCGGGAAGCAGAGGATACTCTCTCCCCCGAGCCTGCACGCGCTCCACGACCACACTATGACCGACCGCCATCAGCACATGGTCGAAGTTGTTTACGGTCGGACAGACATGCCGTGGAACCAGATAAAGCACCTCCCCGATAGCCGGAACACGTCCGTCGGCAGGTACGAGCAAGGGAAGATGCTCCTCGCTCGGCTTCTGCGGCTCGATCTCCGGATAGCCGAGGACGCAGCAGGTCGGCACTCCCGCATCAGCCGAAACTGTCTTATGCCCCGCATCACAAGTGACCAGCCTCTCTGTCGGCTGACTGATCACGGTCGAAACGACGAGCGCTGCCGGACGATACTCTCGCAGCTCCGGCAACTCACGAAAACTGTTGATGTCCCCAAAAAGAACTGTCCCCGGAGAAACTCGGTGCATAAAAGAAGCCTCGCGAAAAGGCTCAAAAGAAATGGACGCAGGAAACGCAGGAGTTCCGGCTGTCACCAACTCTTCTACCGCAAGCCCCTCGGCATCGAGAGCTTCGATCAGCGTGACGGCTTGTCGGTAGCCTTGATGTGCCACTACCTCACGTTCATTCATGTCCGGGTATGCATAGAGGTGTCCATCATAGTAGTGCAGGCCTCTAAACGACAAACCGCAACCTTGAATGTAGCGGGCAAGGGAAATAACGTCCTCTACCTGGCGCTCACCGATACCGGTTCGATTCATCCCCGCATTGACATCGATAAAGAGCCCGATCTCGCTTCCTTTCCACTGGTCAACATGCGCTGGGCACTCAACCAGTGCGGAAATTGCCGCTCGAGAGTGACTTCCAGCGATCGCGCGAAGCCGTGCTGCATTCGCCCCTATTGGCAGATGCGCGAGGAGCACGTCTTCCGCGCCGGCGGCAAGCGCGGTGGACACCTCCAGTGTCGTCGCGCACTTGACATGCACGACCCCTCGTTCAACGAGGCGGCGGACGATACTCTCAATCTTTACGGTCTTTAGATGGGGGCGCCAACGATTCGGATATCCCTCCAGAAGGCGAAGCGTTAGGTCGATGTTCTCTGTCACTATCTCGGGATACACGACCAGAGCGGGGGTCATCAGATTCTCGACATTTCGTAAGCGATAGCGCTCGCTATCTACCCGCTGAAGCAAACCGCAATTCATGCGCCGAAACTCCTTCGCTTACTCGTAAAGCTGCCCCACTGACTTGAACCTCTTCGTCGTCGGCCGCCCCCGGCCGTAAGAAGTGTCATGCCGTTCTTCACCGGATCGATGAAGCAGGAACACTAGCACAGCATCAGAAATCCTTGTATTGCTTATGCTGCAGACTTCATACCATCGCATGACCGACACCGCCGCAACAACAAGCTCGTTTGAGCACCTCACCGCACTTTCAGCCCGTCTGCGAGAGGCCAATCCGCCTGTAGTCACTTCGATTGGAGAATGCATGGTGGAAGTGGTGCCCTTGAGCGCATCTACTGCCAAACTTGGCTACGCCGGTGATACCTACAATTTCGCGCATTATCTACGACTGTTG
Organism: Bdellovibrionales bacterium; assembly: GCA_020434415.1. Taxonomy (GTDB): domain Bacteria; phylum Bdellovibrionota_C; class UBA2361; order SZUA-149; family SZUA-149; genus JAGRAW01. The sequence goes on along the minus strand of JAGRAW010000285.1, from coordinate 3,881 downwards.
CTGAAACACCGGTCTGCCCACATTCGGTTTGCCACCGCTCTGGGAACCGACTTCGACTCTCACCAGCTGCGTGCGGCATGGGAGCAGAGAGGAATTGGTACGGACTATATCATGCATGACCCCGAGCGAACTGTCGGGCTGTACGTGGCAAGGAATAAACCGGACGGGAGCAAAGCCTATCTATTCTACCGCGACACCTCTGCTGCGCGACGGTTCTTTACGCTACCGACCTCACCTGCCCTTATCGAGAAGATTGTGGAGGAGAGCACCGCCATCTATTCTTCTGCGATCACTCTTGCGGTATTGGAGCATTCCCAAGGCAGAGAGAGGCTGGTGGACCTCTACCGATGCGCACGAGAAAGCGGTCGAGTCACGATCTTCGACACTAATTTTCGCCCGAGACTGTGGAATAATGACACGACGGAAGCTGAACTGTGGCTCCGCAAGATAATTCCATTCGTCGATATCCTGCTACCGACCGATGAGGATCTCTCGCTGATATTCGAAGTTACCGACACAGAAACGTTGCTCGCTCGCTGCCGAGAGTATGGAGCGCTTGCAGTCATTCTCAAATGTGGAGCAAAGGGGTGCCGCATTGCAGAAGGCTCGCACAGCGTCATCGTCCCGACCACTCCTCTCCAGCACGAGCTGCTGGATACTACAGCCGCCGGAGACGCGTTTAATGCCGCCATCATAGCGGGGCTGACTCAGGGGAACTCCCCTCTGACAGCAGCACATATGGCAAACCGGGTGGCCGCCGTGGTCCTTCAGCATCCCGGCGCACTGATTCCCGAAAGCGCTACGACAAGCCTACTCAGGGCGTTTGAAGCTCCGAGCTGGTAAAGAGCATGTCGAGATCCAGTACCTTAGAGCGCTTCTCGGCTCCTTGCATGACCTAGTCCTTCTATGCTGACTTCGAAAATCGGCTCGCGGCACAGTCGAAAGCCGACTCATCAGCAACGCACACCTTTTAAAGCCTCTCGCTTTTAGCGATGAATCGCGCTCAATTCTTTGAACGGCGTTCACGAAGGCTCATTCCTCCTGCTTGTGTCTGCGCCCTGACCGTACCTTTAGCGTAATGCCTGATTACGCTCATGGTGGTCACCCGAACCGACAGGTAGAGAACAATCTGCCGGGAAGCCGAACATAGGTGCTTTCCTGCCGGATAATTGACGTGAAAGTACAACAGTCACCACACGGAGTAGACATGGCAACCCAAGACCTACAGCAAGCACTGGTTGAAGAAATCAGAGATCTTTACAGCGCGGAGAAGCAGATCACGAAAGCCCTTCCGAAGCTGATCAAGCAGGCGGAGGACGAGGAACTGAAAAACGCCCTGAATGAGCATCTTGAAGTGACCAAGAACCAAGTGGAGCGACTTGAGCAAGTATTCTCGGAACTCGGCATGAAACCGCGGGCCAAAAGCTGTGAAGCGATGAAGGGCATCGTCTCCGAAGGAGAAGATCTCGCGGAGAAAGACGCCGAACCGGCGGTCAAAGATGCCATGTTGATTGCCGCCGCGCAGAAAGTCGAACATTACGAAATCGGCAGCTATGGCACCGCATGTGCTTGGGCGGAGACTCTGGGATTGGATTCAATTTCCGAGTTGCTACAGGAAACGCTCGAGGAAGAGCGGCAGGCCGATAAGGAGCTGAGCAAGATCGCAAAGCGCATCAACAAAGCGGCGCTCAACGGGAGTGCGATGGCGGCATAGCGTTCTCTTCTGAAGTTGCGGTGGAACCACACGTTCAACTTCGTCGGCGGTACACGTTCGACCAACAACGACGGTGTCTAACATCCGGCGTGGGGTTGGGTAGATTGGAGCCTAGCCCCACGCTTCTTCGCAAACCCTCGACTCACCAACCCTCGACTCAGCTTTCGACCACACGCCTGAAAACGGCGCCTCCGGAACACAGGATGGGCTCGTAGCAGCAAGCTGCTAGAGCGCTAGCTCCGTTCGCACGGTCAGTACCACCGCGTCGTCTACGCCTCGAGAAGCGCCGGGATCGAGCACTACAGTGACATCGGGAGTGATGGCGAAGAAATCACTTACCGCTATCCGGTAATTCAACTCGATAGCCGTTTCCGCATCGGTCGATTCGGGCGTCACTACCCGATAGTCATCACTTAGTTCTGCTCGGGCTACACCCAATGCCAACGTGTCGGCGTCACGTCCCTCAAACAAGCCAAGGTAGCTGAGCCCCGCGCCGAAGTAGTGGCTGACGGCGTTCCGTGATTCTCGAGCAAAGCCGACTCGTCCAAACAAGACGAGGCCCTGAGTCTCATCCTCTGATTCGGTGAACACACGTCGTTCTCCCAGTAGATACAAGCCGCTGTTGCGGTCGCGCACCTGTTCGGAAAAGTCCTCAACCTCGGCGCTATGACCCCAAAGTCCCATGCTCGCCTTGTAGTAGCCAGAACCTTCTACTCCGACTGCTCCGAGTTCTCCCGCCCAAAAAAGTCCGTCATCCGACCCGAACTGAATGTGGGTACCGCGAGGATTGTTCGGGCTGCCCGGCACGCCATCATAGACAGCGGCGAGTCCGTAGAGGTCACCCGGCAGCGCTACTTTCAGGCGTGCAGCCACCGCGGTAGTCGGGAAGATAGACGGGCCAACCTGCGAGATGTCGGGTCCGATGCCGAACGAGCTGTTCAGGAGCGTGCCGGCCGAAGAAATGACGTCGAATTCCGAGTTGTAGTCATGAAGACCGACGAGCAGCGACACAGATCCGTCAGCGAAGGAGTGATCATACCAGGCTTCATAGAGCTTCAGTGTTTCAGGAGCCTCGATGTTGCTGGTGACCTGCAGATCGCCGATAAACTCGCTCGCAGGGTCTCCTGTGTTCCCCAAAAAGTAGATGAAGACCGTTCCATTCTCCCACCACCCTGCTTTGCCCGTATCCAGTGTGGCGGCGATATCCAAGTTACCGAGCACGGTGGTATCTCGCTCAAGGCCGCCGACCGCGTTGCCTACAACGTCCCCCGTAAGGATTGTCTCCACCTCGACACCGCGCTCCGCCATTGCTGTTTTCGCTCCGCCCCAGTCTCCAAGGAGGCCGCCGGCGTCGGCCCTCGCCGAGCCCGGAAACGTCGAGACACCAAGAAACAAGACGACAAAGAGTGAGACGCTTCCAGACTTACGTTTCATAACACATACCATTCGGTTGAGTTGCAGTGGCTACAGATTCGATCTACTGAGAAGAAATGCGTACAGGTAGTACAGGCAACAAACGCAGAGTATAAGGCAGAGGACGTCATGATATCTTTTCGAGCCCTAAGTTGCTTCTGTTCCGGAACCGTGGCGTTACTCGTCGCCACCCTTCCTGCCTATGCGGACAGTGAGACGAACCGTCTGCACAAGTCGAGTCGACATGGCCAAACAGCGTTGACACACGAGCGCTTGGCGGCAGATGCAGAGACTTCTGGTGCGCCTCAGGAGAACGTGGCGCAGAGGACGTCACGAGCACGGTTGGACTCGCCACCCGAGACAGATGCGGACCGGCAACTCGAGACTGAGCGTCTTCAGCCAACTCCATCGCGCCTCCATCCGCGCCATGGGCAAGGCGCGCTTGCGCATAATCGGTTAGGGAATCAATCACGGTAAGTCGCTGCAGAAAGCTGCGCTCGCTTAGTGCCAGAGGTGTGGGCGAGGTGCGGCTTCTTCCCAAACGCCTTCATCACTCGCGGCCTCCTGAAAGTCATCTTGCGGACTCGAACCCGCCGTAGCTTGGGCGCGCCCGCCGACTAACGCGTGCAAAGCCGAGACCGAGGATGAAAGCTGAGTCGCCTGATTGGTCAGCTCGACTGAAGTACCGGCAAGTTCTTCGGCCCCTGCCGCATTTTCTTGAGTGAGCTTGTCTAGGCCGTGTTGACATTTGCTC
>JAGRAW010000284.1 GCA_020434415.1 Bdellovibrionales bacterium | reverse complement strand
GAGCTCCGGTGTTGCGCCGGGGGCAAGATCAAGAGCCTGATCAGTCACTGTTTCATCTACCACTGGCGGACCGGGTGCTACCGATCCTGCTTCACCTACCGTCGCTTTATCCTGGATGAAGCTCACGCCAAACAACCGCAACCCGGTGAGTATGAGTAATCCGAGCAGAACAAGAATTATCAGGTAATCTGCTAGGCCAACTCCTCGCTGGTCACTAAGCAGGATAGCTGCTCGAGTTTTACCGGTCGAAGGCAATGTAATGCGCTCTGAAGCGTTTCGATTCATCGAACTCGCAAATCCTGGTTAGGTTTGGCCGCAGTGTAGCTCTCCCGGCAGAAATTTTCTACCGTGCGTTTTGTCCTACGCGACAGCCTGTAGCGAATGGTCTCGGAACGGACCCAAGAGCTCTGGACAGCGCCTGCGAAGCCTCTGTCCGACTGTTCCTAGCCATTTAGCGCCGTCGTCTTCGCCGAAGCACGAGCTCGCCCAAGACGTGGAGCGCGAGCTCAACGGGAGGAAGAACCGCTTCAACAACCATCTGTTCAAGCTCGTCCGGAGCGGGGTTTGCCCAGGAATGGAGAGACTCGAGCATCAGGGTGGGATCGGGTTCAACAGAAATTCCCGTTCTCTGGATACCGCTCAGCGTCCGCCGCAAGCGCTCAGCTTCGCCGGGAACGCACTTTACCAACAGGTGGGGACAGTCAGATTGTGCAGCCAACCGAGCAAATCGAAGTCGCTGCTCTTCACTCCCGAACGGCCAGGACACCACCACCGGACGACCATCGTGCGCTTCCGCGCTTGCTGCCATCAGGATGCGTTCAAACATAAGCTCTGGGGTTTCGACATACCCGGGAATAGTTGGAGCGCAACGCGCTGCCGACAGCAGCTCTGCGCCGAGCAGCTCGGAAAGTGCCTGACCGAGACCTGAGCCTTCCGTTTCTCCGTCAGAAGCCTCCCAGGAACAGTCGCTCACACCGATCAAAAATCCTGTGGGGAAACCGAGTGCAAAGCGAAAGCTTACCGCCAACAATGCGACGGCTTCATACCCGTCGACCGCCGGTCCGTCCCGAAGCAGCTCCATAGCCCGACGAAGTGCCGCGCAGACACAATAGTAACGATACAGTTCATCGTGCTTGGCTTCAGGCCATTGTTCAAAATATCGACGCTCCGTTTCCTCAGCGAGCCACACCGCATTTCGCACTCGAAGATCGATACTCAACATGGCCAGGTCTGCGAGAACATCCGCCGCCTCGTCGCGACGCGCTCCCGTGGCTCGTCCGAAAATAGACAGCGCCCGCCCCTGCTCGGCGAGCGGTGCGAAGCAAATATGCTCAGCCCGAAGCGCGCCGTGACCGTCGATCACGAATCCCTGCTCGGCGCGCTCCTCGAACAATCGACCATGCTCGGTGCGAAACGCATGGAGAAAGTTGCGACTCTCGCGCAAAGCCGCCTGAGAGAAGGGATCGAGAAAGCTTGTATGAGTTCGACCGAATTGCTCGATGACAGCCCAGGTCGCCGACTCGAGCGTTCCCCCTCCCTCCTTAACGGTCGACCGCCGATGGCGTTCAATCCCTGCCCTGCTCTTGCTGCGATGAAAGCGAACGAGGCTGCTGACCAGGGAACGGAGTTGATGAAATGGCAACTCCTCGTCCTCCGCTAGCCGTGTCGCCAAGCGAGAGGCCCCAGGAATACGACGCATGACAACTGCAGCGAGATCGGCTCCGACAGGCGGAACTGCAGGATCCAGATCCTTCACACGGAGCTCCGTCATCCAGTAGGGCTCGTCTTCGATCCAGCGCAGCAAGCGAACTCCGAGGAACAGATCAGGGGACAGCTCTCGATTGCGATTGATCTCTTCGCAAACCCAACGCCAATTGTCGGCGAAGGAATCTGAAAATGGGGACACGCTGAGCTTTGCGAACTTATAGACTACGCTCGGACCGATGACGACGAGCGAGCGAACCGTCTCGATAACTTGCTCTACCTGGAAACCTTCGGGATAGAACCAGGAAACTTGAAGCCAATCGACCAGCGACAAGCTGCTACCTGCCCGGAAGGGAGGCTTTTCAAGAGTGCGCTCGGCGTGCGTATCCAACGGCCCTCGGCGTTGGTCATCCTGCGCTTCTTGTGCGAGGTTGTGGTGAGCGTGTTTTCTCATTGTAGTACCCGCGTCGCCAGCTTATCGTATGTCGAGCATTCCCACATCAAAAATAACATCAATGCTGACCGTGCAGCCGTCGGTCGTTGCGCGCCGTTGGGGCGGGTGCTGCGGCTTGCTGCTGATGCTGCTGTGCTTGACAGCGTCCGCGGCTGCGACTGGTCAAGCGGACAGCCCGGAGTGTCCATCCGAAAAGCTGTTGGTGACTATTTCTGTCCTGCAAGCCGGGCAGGGAGATGCGATTCTCGTCCGTTGCCCCGATATGAAGACTCAGACGCTGATCGACGCAGGGGAATCGAACGAACGGTATCCGAATGCTGAAGATTTGTTCTTCAATGCACTGCTGTCACGAATGGGAGCAGATCGAACGCTGGAATTGGCCATAAACACCCACCCGCATCAGGATCATCTCTTCAATTTTGTCGCGATGACCGATGCCGAAAAGGGAAAGCGGTCGCTGCGTATCGAGCGCTACATCGACAACGGAGCCGACGATCCGGCTTCGCAGCTAGAGGAAAGGATTCGAACGCAAATCCTCGCCAGCGGCGGCATACCGGAAGTCGCGCCACCGGGGGCCAGCAGGATCACGCTCTGCCCCGGCGACGGAGCATCCGCTGTCGTGCTCACATTGTTTGCACCCCTTCCGGAGTGGAACGCTCGTCTCGGGTGCCCCGGCAATCTCAATGACTGCTCCTTGGTGAGTCGTCTTGAAGTGGGCACATTCTCGATGCTGCTGTTGGGAGATGCTCTCGAGGGCTGGGAGGCTGTAGCCTTGGCCGATGCCGAAGGACGCGACTTGCTTCGTCCCGCGACGATCTTGAAGCCGGGTCACCACGGAGCGGCATCGACCGGCATCGCCCTCCTGAATGCCGCTCAGCCTCGAGCGATTGTCTTGACAACCGGAGAACCCGGCAAAGGAACGACCGCTCTCTACGCGTTCCCTGAAGTGCAAGCGGTCGACCGCATGCTCGCCTACTTGCGAGATTCGGCTCCGTCGGAGATTACTGCCCAGCGTGTGCTACAAGCGTGCGAGAAGCGCGACCAAAACTGCGATTGGCAGCAACGGCCGGTGCCTGCACAACTGCTGTCGACAGCAATCGACGGCAGCGTAGATATAGCGGTTCATCCCAATGTCGCCTGTATCAAGAACGATCGTGGGTCCTCCGTTTTAGTAACTCACGAATGAGCTTCTCATGTGCTAGACTCTCCGGCTCGAAGAAATTTGCGGTTAATCCATAAGAAATCAGGAACGGCGGTTGAAACTTTGGCAAGCAGCGTGGGATCTTTCGGGCTTTTTGCTCGTTTGGGGAGAGGCAAGCACAGTCACACCAGTGGATGATGCCCTCGATCGTGAGTGGCACCCAAGGGCAGTGCCGGCTGAGGAGCTCTCCCGGGTGCTCTCGGAGCTGGAGTACGAATTCACTGAAGAAACGATTCTCGTGCAGTTGCCGAGCGATTCAACCGGTCCCGTAGCGCCTCCCCGGCTCAGACAGTACTTACCCGATCTTTGGCAAACTCTTGACGAAGCTGAGGAACCTAGCGGGGAAGACGCTCATCTAGCGTTGTGGACATTTCCTGCAGTCCGGCTCGCTCCGTTGGAGGCACTTCGCTTCCTTACTTCGGTGGCCGGAGAGCTACCCGAGGGTATCCGACTTGATGATTCCGTCGCCTTCTGGCGAGAGGCAGTCAAACTGCTGCTGGAGCTCCTTGCGCGTGGACGGTATCTACCGGGCCTCGTGCGTAAAGAAAATACCTGGTGCTCGCACTGGCACATTCTGCCTACCGGGGATGACGACCATCGACGACTGAACGTCCTTGTCGACTCCATGCCACCGGTCTGTCGAGGCATCGCGGTGCACGGAACCTCCCCTCGCGATCGGGCGCTCAAAGGCCCAGAGCCGAGCGCGCTACTGGAAGCATTCCTTTCCGAATGTGCTGATGCACTGATTCGAGCCTTTCTGACGCGCCACTCCTTGCTGGGGGAGATCGAAGTCGATCGGCTCCCGGGAAGGTTGGCGATTCAAGCTCGCTGGCTTGGATCGCTGACGAAAGCCGATGCGACGGTCGTTGCTGCCGAATACGATCTTATGCAACTACAACAGCGCCTCGAAAGTTGGGCAGGCCGGTTGCTCTCCGTCTCTCGACAGCACCACCTCTCGACCAGCTTTCACCTTCGCCCCCCGCCGCCAAGCGCGCTCGAAGGTATCGATGACACGGATGCTCCCTGGACCGTAGAGTTCGCGGTGCGTTCGACAAGCGACGGTGGTCAAGAACTTCCGGCTCAACAATTGTGGCAAGGCGCTATCGGTTTCCTCCAGCATTCGGAGCAAACACCGGAGGATATCGAGCAGTCCTTTCTCCGCGATTTGGGGAGTGCCGTTCAGGCATTTCCCCAGCTCCGCCGCGCGCTCAAAGAACTCCATCCGTGGCGTATCCAACTTTCCACGGACGAGGCTTACGGCTTCCTGAAAGAAACGTCTCGTCTGCTCGAACAATTGGGCTTCACCGTACACTTACCTTCTTGGTGGAAGCAGCCTCAGACTCAACTCGGTCTTGAGCTCTCCGTTGCCTCGAATGACACCGAGCCCGGCTTTGCCGGACGCGGTTTTCTGGCCGCCCAAGAGCTCCTCGATTTCTCGTGGACAGTCTCGGTTGGTGACCAAGTCCTCGACCTTGCAACCTTCCGTAAGCTGGTTCAAACGCAAACGCCGCTGCTACGCATCGGCGGCAACTGGGTAGAACTCGAACCGCAAAAGCTCAAGCGAACGCTGGAGTTTCTGGAACGACAATCGAATCGCAAGAAAATCTCTTTTCTCGAAGCGTTGCGATTAGGTCTCGGTCTCGAGCAACAAGACGATTTGCTCCCGGTCGTCGGGTTCGAGGCAACCGGTTGGATACAGCGTTTGCTGAGTTCTGAAACGCAGACATTACCGAAGTTGAAGGAGCCGGCGGGATTTACCGGATCGTTACGGCCCTACCAACGGGACGGGTTGTCATGGCTCGCCTTCTTGTCGCGCTTGGGTATCGGAGGCTGTCTCGCAGATGACATGGGGTTGGGAAAAACGGTGCAGTTTTTGGCACTCCTGCTGCATGAGCGAGAAGGCGCCCTGGAACACGCACCCGCTTCGGTCCGTCCGACCTTGCTCGTCGTGCCGATGTCAATTCTAGCGAATTGGTTTGAGGAAGCGCGACGGTTTGCGCCCCAGCTTCGAGTGTACGTCCACCATGGCGGTAGTAGGCTTACCGGCGACGCCTTCTTGCGATTGATGCAAAAAATCGACTTGGTCATCACGACCTACAGCTTGGTCCACCGTGACGGACAGCTGATGAGCGCTGTCGAATGGGGTCGCATCGCTCTCGATGAGGCGCAGAACATCAAGAATCTTGAAGCAAAGCAGACACAAGCGGTTCGAGTCTTGACCGAACACTGCATGAATCAGCCGTCGGATGCGGGAATCTGTCAACGAGTCGCCCTGACCGGCACGCCGTTGCAAAATCACCTTGAAGAACTATGGTCGATTTTCGACTTCCTCAACCCCGGCTTCTTAGGCACGGTGAAGGATTTTCGTTCACGA
>JAGRAW010000283.1 GCA_020434415.1 Bdellovibrionales bacterium | reverse complement strand
TTCTCTCGATGGGCGCCGAGCAATATGGAGCACCGGCAACGGTCGCCAAGGGTGCCCGCGCGCTCAGCGCCTATTTGGAACAAAAGGTTGGATGGAAAAACTTTCAAGTTACGGAAGGTGCCGGTCTTTCGCGAAACAACCGCGCCACTCCTCGGCAGCTTGTCAGGTTGCTCCGTCACTTCGAGCCGAATCAGGGACTATTACCGGTTGAACGCAAGCACTATCGCGCCAAGACAGGTACTCTCACCGGCGTCAGCACTCTCATCGGGTATTTTAATCGCGGTAACGGCACCGTAGCCCGGTTCGCTGTCCTCACCTCCGGTCGAGTAACGCCGGACTACCGCTATCGGGTCGCGGACAGCCTGAGGCAGTGCTTGCTCTAGGCACGGGCTCCGAACATCGAAAGCCTCACCCGGCCCGAGACGGCCCGACCTCGCTCACCTGTCAGAAGCTGTCTGATTCTGTAGAAAGTCGCCGCGGTTTCGTGCCTTTACACGGCTTGTGACAAACTCTTTACATGCTCTTGAGCGCGAATACCCTTCAAGGCCCAATCAAAGTCAGCCGAGTATTCGGAGACTGCCTGCGAATATTTCACAGGCTGCGCTTCACGGGATGTAATGGCCTTACTTGCTACTGCAAGCTATCGGCATGATAGCGACACGACCGCAGGCTTTTCGCTGCTCGAGCTGATGGTGGCTCTTGTCGTGCTCGCCGTGCTCACCGGCTTGTTGGCTCCAAACTTTGCAACTATCAGCGGATCCTTCGATCGCCTCAATGCTCGCTCCAACCTTCTTCAGGATTTGAAACGTGCGCAGGCGGAGTCGCTCACCAAGGGATGTCGAGGCATCTTTCAAATTGCGGTCGGAGGCAACAGCTACTCCTTTGGGTGTGACTTTCTAGCGTACGATCCGGCGAGTCCTCCGTCGTACGACCAACAATCGTTCTCGAGAACGCTACCTAGCGGCGTGCAAGTCAGCGCTAGTTCACAAATCATTTTCAATTCGAGAGGTCAGTCCGTCGACGAGAATGACGTTATCTCGACCACTACTATCACTATGACTCGTAGCAGTAGCGAAGGAAGCGAAACTTTCGTCTCCGGCACGCTGTTGGGAACCGGACTCTTCGCTCTTGACTAGGAGGCACACGTCAATGACTTGTTCCATGCTCGAAACCGACACAGCGAGTCAGGATCATCTTTCGCACTCGGAGGAAGGATTCGCCCTGGTCGAAGTGCTCGTAAGCATTCTGATCATGGCGCTCCTGAGCCTTGGTGTCGCGAAGAATCTCATCACGGCTCTTCAAACAGCGAAATTCACGGAAGCCAATCATGCCGCCAGCAGCTTGGCGATTAGCAGGATGGAAGAGCTGGCGGCGCGAAACGTGAAGGACCTTGATACCTCCTTTAACGGCACCGAGACAGTAAGCTGGCCCAGTCTTGATTTTCAGTTCAGTCGACAGACCGCGGTAACGGTAAACGCAAATGAATCACGGACTATAACGGTAACCGTTACCAGCCAAAGTGCGAAGATTCCGACCGAAGTCGAATTTATAACCACGTTAGCGAGCTGGGAATGAGCGACATGGCAGCAGAGTCACAGCATCCGCATCCAGCGGAGAATGATCGTGGCGCATCGCTGCTGGAAGCGCTCGTCTCGATTCTAATAATCGGCGTGGTCTTTGGAGGACTGGTAACACAGTATTCTTCCTCCGTAGCCGCCTCGTACGACCATTCGCTACGAATCGCAGCGCAGGTCCAAGCGCAAGCGGTGCTGCAGACCGTCATCAATGAACTTCGCGTGCTCGGCAACGGAGTTCCGTTTGATCAGGCGAACTTCCAGATTGGAGAAAACACGCTGACCGATCCGACGGTGACAGAGCCGATAGATATCGCAGCCACTACGGCGACCCACATTGCCTTCAGGCTGAACGAAACCGGAGCGGTGCACCTGCTGACGGCGGACTTCAACCCGGTGTCGAGTCTAACCGTGCATCTTACGGAAACCACCGGTATCGAGGTGGGGTCTGAAATCTACCTCAACAATAGCGTAGTGGGCGGCGATGACGGGCTCTACGCGACGGTTCAAGAAGTCAATGCCGCCGCAAAGACTGCCGTTCTAAACGCTGACTATGTCACGACCGTCGGAGCAGTGTTCGACACGGGTACTATTCTGGAGGTTGTTCCGATAGTCTCGTTCGACTCACCGAACGACGGCAGCGGCATTACGCGTGATTCCGGCTATGGCCCGGTACTACTTGCCGAGAACAGCAGCATGCAGCTTACGTATTTTTCCCATGACGGCACCACCCTCACGCCGCCGCTTACCAACACCGACATCGTCAATTCGCTGCGATCGATCTTGGTTCAAATTACGGTCACTTCTCCGAAGAATCTGTCTACCGGCGTTCCTTACTCGACCACAATCGAGCAACGCGTCGGTATTAGAAACCTGAATTACGTGTTCTGAGGTAGTAACGAGGAGCTCTACGATGAATCTGAACTCTTACGATCGAACCGACCGTGGCTACGCGCTTCTTGGCGTGCTTGTCCTCCTGATGCTTGGTCTGCTCGTTACCGGCGGCATGCTCGATTCCGCGGCAACCAACACGAAGACACGCGCGCTCGTGAAAACAAGAGCCGAGTATTACTACGAGGTTGAGGAGACGCTCAATAAAACTGTGGCCTGGATGCAAGAGAACTCGAAAAATCTCGTCAGTGCGTTCACCGCAGATAACTTTGACACCAACTTCGACCTTGGTGTCCCTACGCTCGGTGATAACGAGGGCGAGCATTTTGGCGTGTATTCCATGGTCAAAATGGCCGGGACGAACAATTCCGTCATGTTGAGCAACAACGAATTTTTCGGTACTGCAGCGTTCCCTGCCACGGAGAACGTCGACACCGGCACTGCCTTCGATGCCGTCACCGCGTTTCAGAATGCGGACCTGGGAATAGCAAATGCTCGGGTAGTGCTGATTTGGGCTCGAGAGACCGACGGCAATTTCGAGCCGGTCTTTCGGGTCGACGTGGTCACGGCGAACAATCCGGATCGCGGGGTTCACAGCTTCTCCTACATCTATTCGACTCTTTCGGCAGCCGCGGGGTCTGTCGGCTTCTATGGTCGAGATCAGCTTACCTTTCAAACCCCCAACAATGACTGTTACTCGTACCGCTATACGTACAACAGCGGCAGCGGGACATGGTCTCGCGGAGCGCCTCGCTCAAATTGCCCTGTCGCCTCCGACCAGACGATCGACATCAGCAGTGACATCTACGGCACAGCAAAGACCAAGCTCGATGACGGAATCTCTTTGAATCCACCGGGTGGAGATGTTTCGGGAACGATGTGCGACGGTCCCGCTTGCCACAGCTACTCGCTCCCCTCCGTCAACACATGGGCGGGCTACTGCCCAACGCACTCCGGTGATGCTTCGCTCAACAGCAACACGACTTGGGGCTCAGGAGGATGTTGGCGGGACGTGACCATCGGGAACAACCGCCGGTTGACCCTGACGGACTACAACAACCCGTACTACTTTCGCACGCTGACCTATGGCGGCAATAACGCGGAACTCGCTTTCGGCAACATTCCGCCTGGAGAAAAAATCCGCATCTACCTCCAAGCAATCAGTGCGAACGGCGCCAGCCACATCAACGGCAAGAAGTACATCAACACCAATAACGCCCCGCACCAGGTCGAGTTTTACTATCTCGGTACAGACACCCTGCAGCTCAACGGCACAGTGGAGATGAGCAGCGTCATCTACGCACCGAACGCTCCGGTGATTGTGAACGGAAATTTCAACTTTTACGGAGGCATTCATGCGCTCGACCTGACAATCTCGGGAAATGCGCGCGTCAACTATGATGAGACAGATGCAACGTTAAGCTCTCTGAACGACATCAAGTTCGCTCTAAAGAAGGCGAGCCAACGCTACCGCTAGGCAGCCCGCAGAAGCTGCGATGGTTTCGCAGCATTGAGCTACGGACGAGGCAACGGTAGCTTACTGGAGACAAATCCGGGCAAGCGCTGAGCCAGACAACTCCTGTAACCAGTCCGCGTCGCCTGAAGTTCTTGTAAGTCGGTCAAGGCATTGCATCTGAGTTTTTGCCCAGCAGCGGGTGAGATGGGTGTGGCCCGTGAGAACTACCCAATCGTGGCGAGGGGTGTAGTTCCCTGAAGGTGTAAGGGGGGCGAAAGGTGTCGGAAAGTGAATCAGTGGCGTCGGAGCATCTACTGGCACTTCGCAGTGTGCTGAAACCTGTAGTGCGCCTGTGTCTTCGTCGCGGTCTCAAGTTACAAGCGCTGATTGAGATTGCGAAAGAGCAGTTTTTAGAAGCTGCCGCGGATGAGGTTTCACGGGCCGGAGAGGCGCCGAGTGCAAGTAAAATTTCCGTGATGACCGGCGTGCACCGCAAGGATGTCGCCCGATTTCAGCAGTCGCCCACTCCCCAACGCGCGGAATCAGATGTTATCACCCGAATCATCGGACAGTGGCAGCACGATCCCCGCTTTCAGACGCAAGGAGGAAAGCCGAAAACGCTTACCTGCCAGGGAACTGCAAGCGAATTTGCCGCACTAGTGCGTTCCGTAAGTAAGGAGCTCAGCGTGTACCCCATTCTTTTCGAGCTCGAGCGCATGAACATGGTAGCCCGGCGAGGCAACTCGGTCACGCTGCTCAAGAAGACAAATATTCGTCGAGATAACGCCGTAGAAGGCTTCCGATTTCTTGCAGAAGATGCCGATGATCTGATCGCAGCAGTTGAGGAGAACCTTGCTACTGAGCTTAAAACCCCGAATTTGCACATTAAAACGGAATTCGATCAGATTCCGGTGGAACATCTCGCGCAGCTTCGAAAATGGCTGCTGCAAGAGGGAACGAAATTTCATCTCAAGGTCAGGAAGTTTCTATCGCAGTACGATGCAGAGATTAATCCTGAACTCAAAACGAGCCGAACTACAGAGTTTGGCCGTATTGCATTTGGCACTTTCAGTCGGTCGGTACCTACGATAGAGAACGAGGACGAATGAGCGTACGCATCAGACAGTGGATCGCCATCTCGATCCATCTACGGTCAGCCACCCTTGCTGTATTGTTTTTGCTGCTGGCCGGTTGCGCAGGCGGAGGCTCGAGGGGCACAGGCGGCTTCGAATACCGCGGAACGCTGCTCTCTCGAACCGGAGCGCCGCTCGTCAATATCGAAGTTACGATTGCTCAGACCGGCGATTCCGACCTAACGGATGAAAACGGTCTATACGAGATTCTTTCGGACCCGCCAACGGGACCCGTCCAGATCCTCCTGCGATCAGAAGGTTTTTCCTCGGAAGTTACGATACCTCCGCCGACTGCCGCAGCAGTCGGCTTGAGAGTCGACATTGCTCTGGATGAAACCACCGGAACCGCCGAACCGATAGCGGTTGACGAGGTGATTTCGATTACAGATAGCGAGTCTCCCTCCGAAGGTCCGCCGTCGGAGAACCAACCGACAGAGGATTCAACTTCGCTTCCGTCGTCCCCCGGAAGCCAGAGCGGTTCACCAAACACCGGAATGTCCCCCGAGGGAAGCCCCGACAGCCCCCAACTGCCCAACGACACGCCGGCGGACTCCTCCGACGGCAACGGGGCCGACGGGGGTGCCATCGGCGACAACACGGCTGGCGACGGAAACGCCGGCAGCAACGGAAACGCAGGCGGCAACGACAACGCGGGAGGCAACGGAAACGCAGGCGGTAACG
>JAGRAW010000282.1 GCA_020434415.1 Bdellovibrionales bacterium | reverse complement strand
CCGTTCGATTTTATCTGGTCGACCAGGGGAACACTCTACTCGACCGACAACGGCGCCAATAGTTCATTCGGTCCGGCCCCGCAGGGCGGAGTGACGGCAACAAGCGAAGATCAGCTCCACCTGGTTTACGGCGGGCACTACTTCGGCCACGCCAATTTAAACCGAGCGGTCGACGACTCCCGGCAAGCAACGTGGAAGGATGAGGACACGGCTGCTCACAACTCGGGCAAGTACAGCGCACCCTTGGCGCTGTTCGAATCCTCGACGAACGGACTTGAAGAATACCGTGCGACGACCTTTGGCGGTGCGCTTCGGGGCGAGTTGCTGGTACAGAAATGGAAGGGCGAGCTTTTCCGCGTGAAGCTGACGCCGGACGGACGAACCATCGAGAATGTTGTCCCTGTTCCCAACGGTCCGACGGCTCTCGACATTGTCGCCGGCCCGGGCGGTGCGATCGTCGCTGGAGAATTGTTCGACTGCAATCTTGCCAATAATTCTTGTAAGGCAAAGCAGCAAATCGCTGTGGTGAAACCGAACGATGCCGGAGCTCCTTCAACTGGCGCATACGACATATTTCCCTGGCGTGCGCCCGCTGCTGGCGGCACACCGTTCGTTATCGGGGGCGTCGGCTTCGGTGGGGCCACTTCAGTCTCTATCGGCGGCCTTCCGGCAACGGTCAGCAGTGTGACGGCGACACGCATCAAGGGGACTATTCCGGCAAATGCGAACCCTACCGCGGCGTTGCTCGATGTCACGGTAACTTCCAACGGCACCGTTTCGACCCTCACCAAAGCGTTCCGCTACTTGCTCGGCAAAGGCCAAGGGAAAGGTGTATGGGAAACCGGCCCCGCGATGCCAGAAGAGCTGGGCGAGGTCGCAGGTGGATTTATCAACGGAGTGCTCTACCTAATCGGTGACGGGGATACCACCGCGGCCAGCGAGGCCGTGTGGAGCCTGGACCTTGTTGACGGACTGTGGCGCCAGCTTGCAGCGCGACCATTCCCCGGAGACCATCATGCCGCGGAAATCATTGGCGATAAGCTGTACCTCTTCGGCGGAATCGGCGGCGGCTCATCCAAAAAGGTCCAGATATACGATCCCTCGACCAACACTTGGTCGACCGGGGCGGATCTGCCTGCGGCTCAGTTCCCGAACGGATCGGGATCGGCTTCAACTTCATTGATCAACGGCATGGTCTACTTTGCCGGGGGCATCGATCCGGTCACCAACACCACCACACCGAACGGGGCTAAGTACAACCCGGTAGCAAACACCTGGACGGGCATTGCCGCTATGCCGCTCAACCCGGCGCAGTCGGGAGCAGGCCGAAACCACGCCGCCGCGGCGACCGACGGCGCGAAATTCTACGTCTTCGGAGGACGTGGGCCCGGGAGCGGCGACAGTAACGTTCCGGCGCCCGGTTTCGCCGACGTATTCGTCTACAACCCGTCAACCAATACCTGGGCAACCAGCTTTGACGGCAGCTCCGGTATTCCGCCGCTACCGCAGAACCGAGGCGGTATGGGGAAAGCAGCGTTCTTCAACGGAGAGTTCTACGTAATCGGCGGCGAGACCACCGGCAATCCTCCGGGAACCTCGATGAACGTCTACAAACGCGTCGACGTCTATAACCCCACTACCAAAACCTGGCGTTTGGAAGCAGACATGCCCACGGGGCGGCATGGAATTTTCCCGCTGGTCCACGACACGCGCATTTATGTCGCTGGCGGGGGCGTTCGGAATGGACATTCTCACTCGAGCATTCTGGAGATCTTCCGCCGTTAGCTACACTTCAAATCCTGTGCCTCTGTCACTATGTGACCAGTAAGCCCCAAATTAGGTGGAGGTACGCACAGGAAAGGCCAATCCCCTGCGGGCAGTTTCCTCAGGCATCTGCCGGCGGGGCATTTTTTTCATCTCAGGCGAAGATGCGCTGCACTTTCCGGAGAATCTGAATCAGGGTCTGCGCGTTCGCGTCTGCACCGTCGTGTAAGCTTCTCATCAGACGCACGTGAGGATGCCAATCACTAAATTCGGTGCTACGAATTTCCTATCTTAGGGAATCGCAACTGATTGAATGCCCACTCCTGCCCGCGGGCGTTTCGCAAGGTGTTAATCGTATTGTTTAGATCCTGCTGCGCTCTCGGCTCGACACCGAAGCGCTGCAGCAGCTGAAAGCACGCAACAAGCTCTCCCTGTCGACCCTGAAGAATTCGATCGTTCGGATTATTGACCGCCCGCATATCAATTGCCTCTGTCAGCGTGGAGACAATCGATTCGAGACGAGGTACTCCTGGCGGAAGAGGGCCGCCCGGATCCAGATGCCTCTTTCCTATTTCATCAATGAGCGTGTCCACAAGTTGGTTGGCTGATTCCGGTGTATTGATACCTCCGAGACCCCGGATACTATCATCGAGTGCAAGGCGCTCTGAAACAACCACGTTGGCGGCGTTCGCCCCCGCGACTACCGGTTTTAGGGCGGCGATAACATGAGTGTATACGGATTGCCGCTCAGCTTCGGAAAGGCCTGCGTCAACGAACATACGATAGGTTTGCGTCTCGGAGAGAGCGGGAATATCACCGTAGCGATGCGCAGCAAGGTCCTTGGAAAAGTCGATGAATTCCGTTTTCGTGAACCCCATCGGGTTTACGCCGAAGTTCTCCTGTAGTTGCTCTGCCGCATAGCGGTCCTCGAGCAAGCGTTCGTTGATGAGCGGGCGTTCGGCTTCGGGAATAGACTGCACCTGGGCAAGAAGCATGAGCTGCTCGGCTCTTGTAGTCTCAGACAATGCAAGAGTCGCAGCCATTCCACGAGCGGCACTCCAATTTTCCTGGCTGATTTTATTGCCCAAGTGTTTGAGCTCCCCTTCGATTACCGTTCGCCGGGCATCGTATTCTTGTTGTCTCAGTTCCGAAGGCTCCACCAGAAAAGCGTCGTAGTGAATAGAGAGCGAGCTGTCCGGCATCACATAGGCAACCGCCCGCACTTGGTCGCCGACCTGAACCGGTTTTCGACTGACGTTTTCGAGTACACCCCCGTCGAACTTTATCTCCGGGTTGTGAGAATTAAGAGTGATGATTGAACCGTTTTCTTGCCGGATCTTAATCTGTGCTCTGGCTCTATCCTCTTCTCCAACTTGATTCACCTCGAGGATTTGTCCGGCGATCCCCACGTACTGACCCCGCTGCGGATCGAGCGTTGCCGGTGTTCCGTCTTTGATGGTGTGTAGCTGAGGTTTCTCTGAAAGCGTCGCGCCGTAGTTATGACCGAACAAACTCTGCTTCGGCTCTCCCACGGTAAGCACCACGGTAGCAGAAGTTCCGACCAATTCCTGAAGCTCAGGTTTGTCGTTGACATTACCGATGACGAACTGGGTTCGTATACTCGGGGACAGTCCACCTGGATATACGGGATCCACGGTGACATCGCCGTTCTCACCAATTTGCATTCGTCCTTGAAGCCTGACAGATTCTCCACTCGAGAATGGCGGGTCGAGACGCTGTCGATCTCTCTCGTAAAAGTCTATGGGTGCAGCCGCCTGGGCCGGGGCAGTATCATTCGTCTGACCACGTTGATCACGACGGGAGTCGGTCGCAATTTGCATCGGGGATACCCTCACATAAAACAGTCAACTGCGGCACGAACAACCTAGCGGGGTGCTGCTCCATCAATTCGGTTAAAAGGTGCTGCACACTCTTCGCTGCCGGAGGCTGCGAAACACAAAGACATTTTCCTGGTAAGGGCTCAGGACTGACCACTAGGTATCCATCGAATGAACGATTCCCTCGCCAGGACAGCTTGCCCCTACTTTTGTTATGCAAATTGGGCAAGAAAGGCGAGCGGATAAGGCTCAATTGTCTTGAAATGTTTATATTCCAGCCATCACCGAGACGCGGCGCAGCGCTGAAAAAAGCTCCCATAAACAGCTTTAGTTCGTTTTTGTCTGTCTGCTCGCATTTTGCCAACGCAGTTAAGACTCGACCGAGAACCGAGCTGCTGCCTGCGCGTGGACAATCGTGGTATCGATTAGTGCCACCTTCGTATCCGCTTGAGTGACCAAGAGGCCAATTTCGGTGCAGGCCAGAAGCACCGCTTCTGCGCCTTCATCCTGAAGACGCTCGATAATCCGCACGTATTCTTGTCTCGATGCATGGAGAACCTCGCCGACACACAGTTCATCGTAGATTATTGAATGAACGATTGCTTGATCTTCCGAGCACGGACACACCACTTGTAATCCGAATCGCTCGCGAAGACGCTCTCGGTAGAATGCTTCCTCCATCGTAAAGCGCGTTCCAAGAAGCCCGACGCAGCTTGCGCCCCGCCTGAGCACCTCTTCCGCTGTTACGTCCGCAATGTGCAAGAATGGAATCGATATCGACGCTTCAATTTCGTCAGCAACCTTATGCATCGTATTTGTGCAAAGGAGAACGGCCTCCGCGCCTGCTGCTTCGAGACGGACAGCAGCGTCTGAAAGTATGCTTGCGCACTCCTGCCATGCGCCTCGACGCTGAAGCGGTTCAATTCTTGAGAAGTCCAAGCTTTCCAAGACTAACTCAGCTGAGTGAAGTCCGCCGCGCAACTCACGCACATGCCGATTGATTGCTTGATAGTAAGTTGCGGTCGATTCCCAACTCATGCCGCCAATGAGTCCAATCTTCGCCATACGTATCCTTTTCGCTGGAGCGCATCCTCAAAAAGATTCTTTAGGGCGCGCAAACATCCCCCCGATGAACCGGTTTGGTACGACTTTTAGTCGGTTCACCACCCTCGTCCATCCTGACAAAATTCCTCGTTAAGAGGGACAGATTCGGGACACCCAATCTTCAAGCACACTCTACCCCTTCAACTTTCCCGCCAAAGGCTTGCAGGGGGCGTTGTTGCGTCCCGCGAACTTTAAACCGCTTTAGGCTGATCCGATCCCACGAACTGAGAACCACTTTGGGGGATGTAAATCCCACGAATCAGGAA
Source organism: Bdellovibrionales bacterium (assembly GCA_020434415.1). Taxonomy (GTDB): domain Bacteria; phylum Bdellovibrionota_C; class UBA2361; order SZUA-149; family SZUA-149; genus JAGRAW01. The sequence continues at coordinate 766 of JAGRAW010000282.1, read as the reverse complement.
CCGCCTGCCGAGCGTAAAAAACGTAAAGAAACGTAAAGGACACCCAAGGTATCCCAGGATCACCGGGGGGACACCGGAAGGAACACTAAAGGAACACTGGACACCCAAATTTCTGGACGAATAAACATTGGATGTCCTGTAACTCCCTGAAACTCTTCTGCGAGTGCAAAGGACACCCAAGGTATCCCGGGGAACACCGGACATCCAAAATTGTTAGTCGCATGTAGTGAACTCACCGGCTCAGGAGGTGCGTGAGTACGTAGGGTGTCCTGCAACTCTCTGCAACTCTTCCTCCCGAGTACATTGGGTGTCCTGCAACTCCCCTGCAACTCCCTGCAACTCCCCGCAGGGGGCTGGTTGCGGAGGGCGTGTAAGACGCCGCCAAGGAAGGATTTTTCTTTCGAGCAGTATTTACGAATTGCTTTGATTGTCGACGCGGTCGTTGGCCGAACGGCTGAATTTGACTTTCCAGCAAAAACACCACAACTTCCCTGTGTTTATGCTACCACCGTGGTAGCCACGGCTCTTTGACACGCCTAGAGGAGTAGTTCCCATGGCAGAGAACAGCTTGGAGGAGCTCATCAAGCTCTCCGCGGCGGCTTTGTACCATCCGGGCCTTGTCTCGCTCGCCAGAGAAAACAGTCCCTCGCGGACCTATGATCTGTCGAAGAGGCTGTTCAATCACCGGAAAGCCAAATCAGCCAGGTATCTCGCAATTTTGCGACGGGACCACGGAAGTGAGGCTTTTGAAGCCGTTGTTTCTCAG
>JAGRAW010000281.1 GCA_020434415.1 Bdellovibrionales bacterium | reverse complement strand
AACTGGAGCCCTGGGGGGATGAGCGGCAGTACGGCTTTGAAAGAAAATACCGATTTGAGCTTCGAGCTCGTACAAGTCGATCCGCCCGAATCCCGGCAGCCTGTCCGTTTGATTGCAGCATCGTCTCTTTCCCAATCGAATACCGAGCAGGAGAGTCTTTGGAGTAGGAGTGCTCTGCCCCTTTCCCGACCGAGTAGGTAACTGGATGCCGTGGTGTCCACGGCAAGCCTGAATTTTGCTTCGGCGGTCCGAGGGAACGGATTAGTTTCTAGGGCGCAGCGATACAGGGCAGACGCCCCGCTGCTGTCGCCGATGCCGGAGGGCAATTCCCGACGGCATCGGCTATCGACCCTCTATACCTGTTAGGTGCAGCGCACGGTCTTTGTGCCGGACTGACACCTGGATGATTAAAGTGAAGACCGAGGCTCAGAAAGAAGCTCTGTCGCTTGCTCAAGGGATCACAATAAAGCGCCGCTCGGCGTTACGCGGGGGCTTCCGGCGCTTTATTGCTCTTGACTGAGGAGGGCCTGATACCTGTTATCCCCATTACGGGTCTATTCTTATCGGTGTCTTGTCAGGAACAAGACGCCAAATCTCTTCAATCTCGCTGTTAGTAACGGCGATACATCCGTCAGTCCAGTCCGAAAGGCGATGAAATTTTCCTATCCAGCCTTTCCCGTTTGGAAGTCCGTGAATCATTATATCGCCGCCGGGTGGACATTTGAGGACACTTGCTATTTTACGGTCGGCAGCGCTTGGATATGAGATTCGCAAAGACTTGTGGTAGGCGCTTCCTTGGTTGCGACCCGAAATCTTGTAAACACCCTCCGGAGTTTTGCTGTCGCCCTGGCATCGTTTTGGTCCTACCGGAGTCCCACCGAGGGAAATTGAATAGGTTCGAACCACTTTGGCGCCACTCAAGAGTTCTAGTTTACGCTCAGATTTCTTGACACGGATTTGGTCAACCGGACTAGCTGACGCCGAGGTAGCTAACAACGTGAAGCCGACAATCAGGCAAAATCCAGCGCGTTTCATTCGGGGGATAACGGTTTAGGTGACCGGTTTTCGGCCATGACAAGTTGTTGTAATATTACAGAATTACACGGCCGAAAAGTCGGTCCACCTGATTGTTATCCGCCGTATAACATTTGTGTATAATAAGAGTATGAGCACTGACTTAGAGAAACTCTACCAGAATCTTCTCACGCTCTCCGATAAAGACAGAGCGGAGATGGCGGCTTCCCTCATTGATAGTCTCGATTCCGTTCGGGACGCCGACGTAGAGGCCGCTTGGGAAAATGAGATAGAGCGCAGGCTTCTGGAGATCGATCAGGGCACTGTAAAAATGATCTCTTGGCCCGATGCTCGTCGAATGATCCTCAGAGATTCCGATTGAAATTAGAGTTCCATCCTGAGGCCATCTTAGAGGCGCGCGAGGCGCGCCAGTGGTACGCCGAGAGAAATCCCGCAGCGGCCGAAGCTTTCATGAACGAGCTTGATCTCGGAATTGAGAGAATCGTCGATCGTCCCGAGCTGCGAGCGATCCACATGTTGGGAACTCGTAGATATCTGTTTCAGTACTTTCCTTTTGCGATCGTTTATCGTGTCAAAGACGACGTCATACAGGTCGTCGCAATAGCTCATGGTCGTCGCAAGCCGGGATACTGGAAAGAGCGTCTGTAGGCGGATAACAGTCTAAATGAGCGGCGGACTCATTTCCGTCGCTCAGCAATTACTCTGAACGACTACCATAGCCGGCCGAAACGTCCGCTCCATTTTTTGTTATCTCTCGCACTCACCTTTGCACTGTTCTTTTTGAATACGATCTTCGAGTTCGTCGACACAGTTATTTAGAAATTGGCGCATGCATTTGGTTGTGCAAAATATCAATTCAAACTGACCGTTCGCCGTATCACTGGCTAGCTCAAAATTTGCTGATAAATCCAAGTCGACTCCGGTGCCGCCCATATCTGAATGGCCACCGTGCCAATCAAAGGAAAGAAAGCCTGCAATTTCCTTCGAGCTCATCTGGGTATCTCCCTGGCAGCGCTGGAGGCCTCCTCCACTCATGGTTGCAAACGAGTGTGGCTCTCCTACAAGTCCTGAACCGCAGACGAAGCACTTACCATCTTCACCCCAAAGCACGGTGTGATCTTTCGTAAGCAAGGGAAGTTCATACCCGAAGCGATTGTCACTCATGGACTCCTCGAGGATTTTAGAAAAAGGGAGATAACGCTTAGGCTCACCGCTCTGGGGCACGGAAGACACTTAAACTTGGCTACAGAACAGCACCGCCCCAGATGCGGTGAAACTAATAAGGCCTCCTTCACGGCTTTGCCGAAGCGAGGTATCACGGGAGTTGCAAAACTTTTGTGACTAACCTCAGCCGATAAAGGAGGCCGACATGCGTTTCAATACGAAACACCACTAATATTACTGCGGCGTGGACCTCCATTCAAGGGTGATGCATCCCTGCATTCTCGATGCTGCAGGCGAAAAGCTGCTTCACAGAAATATGCGCAACGACCGTGCGTATTTCCTCAAGCTTATTGCTCCCTATCGCGAGGGCTTAGTCGTCGCTGCCGAGAGCACCTACAACTGGTATCGGTTGGCAGATCTCTGCGCAGAGGAGCAGATAGAGTTCGTCCTCGGTCATGCCTACTACATGAAGAGTATCCACGGCTCAAAGACAAAGAACGACCGTATCGATTCGGAAAAACTCGCGCGCCTCCTTCGAGGGGGCATGTTTCCTCGCTCCTATGTCTACCCAACCGGGATGCGAGAAACTCGAGATTTGCTTCGCCGTCGAACTGCATTCGTCCGCCGGCGAGCAGCGCATTATACCCACATTCAGCATCTGAACTCCCAGCAGCTTCTTCCGTCAATCGGTAGGGGAGCTAAATACAAACGCGATCGAGCCGCACTCCCCGAACACTTTCCGAGAGAAGCACAGACTACTCGATCCTTCCGCTCGATCTTTTTGTTATACTGCACGCACTCGGAGTCAGTCGAACACGCTCTCCTGCCAGACCTTAGTGGATTATGTTGTCGGGTTCTATATTACCGTAGCGCGTTCTCCGCCCGACCTTGCGTTTGTGTATTTCCCACTCGCGGAAGTGCCGCATCGCAAACCAGCACCCAACTCCAATGACGCCAAAAAGAACTCCCCAAACTGAGCTAATTAAGTTAGCTCTTGCCAAATAAACCAAGGCACTCGCGCTTACCAGAGAAATAACTGAAGCCTTCGTGAATCGGGAGGCAATTGGTTGAACCCAAATTGGAATCTCAAACTGTTCCGGGGAAGAGGCTTGCCCCTCCCAAAAGCCTTTCATGACTTGCCTCTCAGTTCCAGTAACACTCGAGCGCCGACCATTTCGGAAAGCGACAAGCGTCCTTCGCGATGCAGTATAACGTTTAGGCTGACCGGTCTGGAGCCGCCGATAGTTATGCCCTCAGCTTCGCTTATCCGCGGACCGATATCCTGGAGCTTCAGGGTTAAATATCCTTTTGTCGTCGATTTTAACAAAGCTGATGACTATCAGAACGATACACAAGACTTGGAATGCCGCGGCGATGTAACGGTACGTACCGCCCTTTTTGTCGAGCCATCCGATGAAAAGGCTCCAAAAGATTAGAAACGCGAGAAAAACAATTCCTAGAACTTGAGAGACTGCCTGTGTCCAAGGATCGAAATCGGGAAAGCCAGTCTGGTATCTTAGGTAACCGAATAACCCAGGCCCAGTGCACCATAAACCGTCTCCCGTGTCGCAGAATCCAGGAAAAGCGAATGCTTTTGCGCAGAAGCAGACGCTCAGTGCGGTTAGCAACGGGAAAGCGCCGACGAGGAGCGCTCGACGAATTAGCGAAGTGCTCTCAGATCTGTAAGAGGGCATAACGTCCAGGCTCACCGGTCTGGGGCCAAGTAAGCCGTTCAAATTAGCAAGAGTGTAACATGGCCCCAGATCCGGTGCAGCCGATTGATACTCATGAAGGCCCCGCCGCCGACTTCTGGTAGCGTCAATTCGCGTCAGACTTACCAACGTGGAACCGACAGAGGACCTGATGAGATTCTACACCAAACAGCATACATACTATTGCGGAGTCGATCTGCACGCAAATACCATGTATCTCTGCGTGCTGAACGAGGCAGGAGAGATCCTCCTGCAAAGGAATATCCCTGCACAACCGCAGGCGTTTCTGCATAGCATCGCCCAGTATCGAGAGCAGCTGGTTGTCGGCGTCGAGTGCATCTACTGCTGGTACTGGCTCGCGGACCTCTGCCGGGCAGAGGCGATAGAGATCGTGCTCGGGCATGCGCTCTATCTCAAAGCTATTCACGGCGGGAAAGCGAAGAACGACAAGCTCGATTCCGAAAAGCTGGCCAGGCTACTTCGCGGAGGAGCCTTCCCGATGAGCTACGTCTATCCCAGAGAAATGCGTTCGACGAGAGATCTCATGCGCAGGCGCCTATTCTTCGTCAACAAGCGAGCGGAGCTCATGGCACACGTACAGATGACCCATCATCAATACAACTTGCCGGCGCCGGGTAAGAAGATTGCCTACCGTGCCAACCGAGAGAATCTCGAACTAGCCTTCGATGATGAGTCAGCGAAGCGTATGGTCGAAAGCGATCTGACCATGATTGACAGTTACAGCGAGGAGATTCGCAAGCTCGAGTGGTTTATCGAAAAGCAGGGGAAAGCGGCTGTCAATAATGCACAAGCACTCTCGCTTCTAAAAAGCGTTCCAGGCATCGGTGACGTGTTGTCTCTTACCCTGCTCTACGAAATTGAGAACATTGAACGGTTCCCGAGCGTCCAAAAGTTTTGTTCTTACGCTCGGCTCGTTCGACCGGAGAAGACTTCAGCCGGGAAAAGCGCCGGCGGTGGGGGTAAGAAAATCGGTAACCCGCATCTGAAATGGGCATTCTCCGAAGCGGCCGCCCTGATGCTTCGCTCTTCGCCGGAAGCAAAGCAGTACAAAGAGCGCCTTGAGCGACAGTACGGCAAGCCGAAGGCAATGAGCTTGCTTGCGCACCGGCTCGGAAAAGCGGTTTATTTCATGATGCTTCGAGGGAAGCCGTTTGATCAGCACAAGTTTTTTGCACAATGAACAATTAGATCACGAGGGAGGCAGGGGAAATTCGAACGTATAACTCGAGCCACGGTATCGAAGATACCGAGGGGAAAAGAGCTATTCCGGCTTCAAGCCTTTGCGCCGTTGAGCGCGTCGAGAAGCCTGCTCGCATCCCGGCAGCGAAGCCTCGGTTGATTGAACCCCTGTCTCGCCTCCTTTGCATAGCTTTCTTGGAGCAACTTCGCTTCTGCCTCCTGTCCGAGCGACAAGATAACTGGACACCGAAAGGTGAGCTCAAACGAATTGTCTACGCCGGGTGAGGAGTACGAATGGGTTTCTGGTACCGCTTCTGTTGTAACGAAGCAGCCGAGGTCTTCCTCGGTGAGAGTCCTTAATAGCTGTTTGGTGCAGGAGTGAGTTTCGCTCCCAAGCACTACAATCTGAAACCAGCAGAAGAACAGACAAGAAAGAGGTCAAAAGACCGAAGAATCGTTATCTAGGCTGAGGCGGGGTCTATTCTTCTGCCTCTTGACGCGGATGGGCCTTATAGCTGTTTGGTGCAGGAGTGAGTTTCGCTCCCAAGCACTACAATCTGAAACCAGTAGAAGAACAGACAAGAAAGAGGTCAAAAGACCGAAGAATCGTTATCTAGGCTGAGGCGGGGTCTATTCTTCTGCCTC
>JAGRAW010000280.1 GCA_020434415.1 Bdellovibrionales bacterium | reverse complement strand
CAACATTCATCGCTTGACTCTACCTCAGGCAAGAAAACGTTCCCCTGAACAGCCGCAAGAAATGTCTGCCCCTTTGGTGATAGATCACCCCGCTGCGCAAGCCTCTCCAGCGTCCTGCCGATGCGCCTTAGCGTGCCCGGCACCCAAACTTGATACCTGTCGAGGCCCCGTTCGGTAACAAGTTTTCGAAAGCGCCCGGCAACCTTCAAGTCACGTTGTAGCAAGACTCGATCGTAGTCGCTGGGAAAGGAGGTCCCGTAGCTGCTCTCCTGCTGAAAATACTCCACAAGACGCCAATATGCCTCCTGCCCCAGTAGAGCGTCGGTATCCCGGTCATTCAGCAATCCGACCAGATCGTAAGGCTTGGTCGCAAGAAGAGCATCCTGAAAGTCGATCACTCGTACCCTACCCTCAGCTACCAAGAGGTTCCATGAATGGAAGTCTCGATGCGCAAGCACCCGAGGCAATGCTCCCAGCTCCTCGGCGAGTTCGTCAAAAAATGCTCCGGCAACAGCCGACGCGGGTTCCCCGGGGCCGCCGAGCACATAGTCGACGAATTCCTCCATCTCACGCCGATACTGCGGCGCGGTGAAAGCACGCTGATACGCAAAGCAATCCGCCGCGGCGGGTATGCTTTGCAGTCGGATGATCGTATCGATTGCTTGGCGATAGAGCAGCTCAACGCTACCGCTGCCGAAGGGCAGCGGCTCTTTACCTTGGGCGATGTCAGCAAGAGCGATGTCGCCTAGGTCTTCGATAAGCAACACGCTCTGCGCTCGAGCATCGAAGTACAGTTCAGGCACAGCGACTCCGTGTGCTCGAAAAAACCGAGTCAGCTCCACGTAGGCCTGATCCGAGCCAACCGCCCCGACACCTGAATGTTCCGGACTCGCCACCGAATCGAATACCATGGCTACCAAGTGAGCGACCGGGGCACCCGAAAGCCCAAGGCGGTAGTACCGCCGGAGGGAGGCATCCGGAGTCAGCGGGCTGACAGTTTCAAGCACGGCTGCGGCGTGCCATCGATGCACAATTTCAGTAAGCAGCGGCAACGGCGTTTGCGTCATAGTCCTCGCGCAGTTTTCTCGATACAAATACGGTCCTGAAAAGGCCGACCGCTCTACCTGCCCTGCTTCGAAGCAATCCTGCCCCGCTTCAAGTCACCCGAGCGTCATATCTGATTGACACAGTTCACCTGGGGCGTCGATTGCTTTCGCCTATCTGCTGCGCTAGCTTTCGCCAATGGCCGAACAAGCACCGCGTCATCCCTCCCGCTTCGGCGTACTCTACGTCGTGGCAACCCCGCTGGGAAATCTGGAAGATTTCTCTCCTCGCGCCGTTCGGGTACTCCGAGAGGTAGATCTCGTGCTCGCTGAAGATACTCGCACCTTCGGGAAGCTCGCACAGCGCTTCGGCATTCAGTCGAAAGTGTGGAGCTATCATGAACAGAACGAACGGGTGCAAGCGGAGAAAGTCGCGCAGTGCATTGCGGACGGCCAGAGCGTCGCACTCACCTCTGACGCCGGCACCCCCACAATCAGTGATCCGGGATTTCGCTTAGTTGCGGCCTGTCGCGCGCAAGGGCTTCCGGTTGTTACGGTGCCGGGGCCCTGCGCACTCATCGCAGCACTTTCCATTTCCGGATTGCCGACCGATCGCTTCCGCTTCGAAGGGTTTCTTCCGGTCAAGGAGGGCAAGCGCCGCGAAGCATTGGCACAAGCGCTCGAAGAGACTTGTCCCACCATCTTCTACGAATCACCGCACCGGATAGTGAAGACACTCTCTGCGATCGCGGAAATGGCCCATGATCGAGAGGTGTTTGTTGCGCGAGAGCTTACCAAGCTGCATGAAGAAGCACTGAAAGCGACGGCAGGCGCACTTGCCGAAGACTATCGTAATCGAAGCTCCATCAAAGGAGAGTTCGTCCTCATCATCTCCGGAGCGCCGAAGCGGGCCCGGTGTGCAAGCTGAGCAGATTTATTCTTGGATAGGCTCTTACTCGATGGCGACATAGAACGAGAGGTTTCCTGCCGCTCGGGCGCGGATGCCGTCGCAGGGGACGAAGCGCGGGCCATAGGTTTCAGCGAGACTATCGAGCCGCGCGGCCACCGTGCGGGCGCCGAGACTCTCAGCATAATGAAGGATGCCGCCACGAAATGGCGCGAAGCCCATCCCCATTACGGTAGCCAAATCAATCTGCCCTGCAGCCTCTTTCCCCGGGCTTCCGGCAACCCGCTCATCCAGGCAGCGGACAGCCTCGTTCACCAGCGGTAAAACCAGACGCTCCTGAAGTACCTCGGTTGCCGGTCGCTGATCGTCTCGAACGGTCAGTCCCAGCAACGTGTAGACATCATCGGCTACCTGCTCGGGAATGTCGCCGTGGCGATAAAAGCCCTTGCCGTTTTTCTTGCCGAGGCGTCCCGCATCCACCATGCGCCGCAAATAATCGGGCGCCTGCATCCGCGCGCCATAACTCTCGGTCATAATTTGCTGCACTTTGGCTGCGACATCGAGGCCGACTTCATCGAGCAACCGCACCGGCCCCATCGGCATTCCGAAATCCAGCGCCGCGGCATCGATGCGCTCCACAGGAAGTCCTTCAGCGAGCAAATGCGCGGCTTCGGCGATATAGGGGCTCAGAATCCGATTGACCAAAAACCCCGGCACATCCTCGACGATCACCGGATACTTTCCCAAGCGACCGGCAAGCGCAGCGGTCAACAGCGCCGCCATATCTGAAGTAGCACCGCCTCGTACCACTTCTACCAGCGGCATTTTTTCAACCGGGTTGAAAAAGTGCATGCCGACCACGCGTTGAGGATCGGAAACTGCACGCGCAATTTCGGTGATGGGAAGCGATGACGTATTGGAGGCCAGGACAGCGGAGGGTTCGGTCAGCGCGCCCAAGCGCTCGAACACCGCCCGCTTTGTCTCAAGATCCTCGACAATCGCTTCAACAACAACGGACGCGCCTGTCAGCTCCTCCAATTGATCCGAAATCCTTAAACGCTCAAGACATTCCTCACGATCCTTATCCGACAGTGATCGTCTCTTTCCGAGCGAATTCTTGATGTGCGTCGAGGCTTTGCTGCGGGCCTCAGCCGATGGCTCGACGACGATAACCGGCATTCCCTGGGCCAAACAGCTCGATGCGATACCGGCACCCATCACCCCGCCGCCGACCACACCAACGGAAATTCCCTCCAGATGCTCTGCCACCGGACGACCGAGTTTGGAAGCCGACTCGGTCAGGAAGTAAAGGTGCACCAAACTCTTGCTCTCAGGAGTGACAATCATCTCGCCGAGCGCCCGCGCCTCGCGCTTCAGTCCCTCCCCAAGACCGAGCGCTAGCCCCTGCACGGCAGCATCCAGTGCCCGAAGTGGCGCCGGGTAGTGTCCTTTAGTTTCTTTCAACACTTCTGCGCGAGCACGTTTTTGCACCAGCGAACGTCCGAGGCCGGTGAAGGTCATCAGCTTGTGGCCAAGCGCAATGGGGGTCCGTTGAATCCGCAACTTTCCGGTAGCGACATCAGCAGCCGTGGATTCGAGTGCGGCGAACGTCGCGGCTTTATCGCGTTCCACGCTCACTCCGACCAGCCGATCGGCCAATCCAAGGCGCAATGCCTTTTTGGCCGGAACGACCTTCCCGCCAAGGATGATATCAAGAGCGTTCGGCAGTCCGATGAGACGCGGCAGACGTTGAGTGCCGCCGAAACCGGGAACTATCCCAAGCTTTATTTCCGGCAATCCGATTTTGGTCTCCGGACTATCAAGAAGAATCCGATAGTCGCAGCAAAGCGCTAGTTCGCAGCCACCTCCTACGCAGGCCCCGCTGATCGCAGCCACCGTGGTGCACTTCAGAGCGGCAAGCTTTGCGAAAACGTCCTGCCCCTGTCGCGCAAGGCGCTCCCCGAGGGCGGGGTCGGTGACGGTTTGGATCGCAGCGACATCGGCACCGCCACAAAAACCGGTTATCGCAGGACCAATCACGACAAGACCTTTTACCTCGGGGGCCGCCGCGATTCGATCAAGCGCCTGCTCGAGCGAAGCGATCCGCTGCTGGGTAAGAATTGAAGTCTTTTCCTCGGGAGATCCCAGCCGAATAACGGCCAGCGCGCCTTTTAGCTCGATTTTTACCGAGCCAGCGGTGCCGGCACTGCTAGGAGAAGAAGATTCGCTTGTGGTTTCCATATCTTAGCTGGGAGGCGGAGTTAGCTTCAAACGATTACCAGGTAGTGCGGTTGCAGTAAACAGACAATGATTCCGGGCCAGACGATTTCCCGACTATAGCAAGAGCCTGCTACCGGAGTGAGGGGCTAAATGTTACGGTCGGAATAATCGTCAAAGATATGCCCCTTGCGCTGTACACCTCGTCGTTTTCGATATCCGTCAGGTGTGGGGTTGAAAGCTGGACCTGAAGATCCGTCCAACAGTAGGAGCGTTCCCGTGCGAATCTTGAGCATTTTTCTATCTGGTGCATTCGTTGCGCTTTTGTCCCCTTCTTTCGCCTCCGCGTGTAGCTGTGCCGAGAAGCTACCCTTGGAAGAAGCACTCAAGGACGCCACGCTGGTATTCGTCGGTCGGGTCGAAGATCAAAAAGAGAGCGCCTTCAAGAAGGATCAGATGGAGGTGAAGTTCACGGTGTTCAAGCGTTTCAAAGGTTTCGAAGAAGTTCCAAACAACGAGTATGTCCTAATCCACACCCCCAAGGACTCTGCAGGGTGCGGGTACAACTTTACCAACGGGTTTGAGTATCTCGTGTTCGCGACGGGCACGCCCGCCCATTTCCGGACGAACCTCTGCAGCCGGACCGAAGTGCTGGAAAATGCACAATTGGATCAACATCGTCTGCTTCGCTTAACCGGACAGCCTGAGGAACCGGAGTCCGAGCCCTCGCCGCTCGATTAGGCCCTACCGAGCCGTCGATTCGCTGGCCGGAACTACCAGGACTGCGCATGGCGCCTCCCGCACGACGCGTTCCGACACTGAACCGAGGACGAAGCGTTTTGCTCCGGTGCGACCATGAGTTGCCATCACAATCAGATCGATGTCTTGTTTCACGGCATAGTCTATCACTTCCGAGTATACCGGTTTTGCCGCGCGAATGACCTCGGTTTCGACGTGAGTATCCGGAAAGAATTCTCGGGCGAACTCCTTCAGCTTAGCCGCGGCCTGTTTGAACGACTCGTCGAGAATCGCTTTGCTGTCCACAACGGCAAGGCCGAACTCGAACTGCACACTGGTCGGTGCAAGATCCTCAAGCACGGTGAGGAGAAAGACGGAGACGCCGGATGCTCCTGCTAGCGAGACTTGTTCCTGCGCGGCAGCAAATGCTTTTCGTGAAGCAGTAGAAAAATCTGTGGTAACCAAGATGCGTTTCATATCTTTCCTTCGCTCCGGCAGGCGCCGCAGCTCCCAAAATTGGCAAACCCCTTGTCGAAAGTATACTGCCGCGCCTCAGGGAATCGCAAATACCAAACGACCGAGGGTCCACATCAACGCGACAATCCAGAAGGCGCCGAACACGTTGAGCACGAATCCTGCTTTTGCCATCTGCGGAATAGTGACACGGCCGCTACCGAAGACGACGGCATTTGGTGGGGTGGCCACAGGAAGCATAAACGCACAGGATGCTGAAAGAGTTGCCGGAATCATTAGAAGATACGGATGAATTCCCAGAATCTCCGCTCCCGCCGCAAGAATCGGCAGGAGCATGGTGGCTGTTGCCGTATTCGACGTCACCTCGGTCAGAAACGT
>JAGRAW010000027.1 GCA_020434415.1 Bdellovibrionales bacterium | reverse complement strand
CTTCACCTTCACTCCTTTGTGGTTCGAGCCCTCCGATACGAAAGACAGAAAGCGGACCTTCTGGTGATCAGCAACAAGCTGCGAACCATGATGCGGTATCATTGTCTCCCGGTTTCGCTTGGCATACTGCTGTCGGTTTTTCGCCCAACAGGCCTTCTGCCTATGCTCGGCTGGTACCTGGTTGGAACTGCAGTCGCCTCTTGGGTGATTTGCCTCCACATGCGTCTTGAGACCGGTGCGCAACTGCGCTTCGTGCACAGCATCGAGCGGCTGAAGCAGTAGGCAAATTCGGTTATCGGAAATTGGGAGACCTGTTCGCGGTTTGTCACGGCTGAGCAGGTCTCCTTAAGGAGGATCCTCCTTTCCCATCGCCTTGAAATACTCGACGTTGACAGGCGGCTGTTATAAGATGCCGTCAAACCGCCGCTCCGCATCAGAAGCGATTTTACTCTTCAGCGAAGCTTGAAGGGCCGTTCGCGCTGCAGAACGGTGGGCCGTACGGTATCTTTCTTTTGCGTGGCCAGAGCATGTTGCCGAATCCAGAACCACAGATCTCTGTACGGCTGGCAGTCGAGGACCAGCTTCCTTGGATAAACGCCAGGTATGACGAGGTCGGTTTTCGACACTCCCAGTTTCCGTCTGAAACAATCGCTGTTGCTCTGATTGACGAGGAGCCTTGCGGCTTGGGTCGTTTGGTTCGGATAACACCACGCGTGGCGGAGCTTGGTGGGATCTACGTATTTCCAGATTTTCGCGGAAAAGGGATTGCCCGAGAAATTGTAGGCTTCCTCCTCTCCAAATCGGGTGCGTTTCAGACGGTCTACTGTTTGCCCTTTGCTCACTTAACCAGCTTCTACTGTGGCTTCGGCTTTACACCGTCATCCCCCGAGGATCCTGCCCTCCCACCTGACATCATCGAAAAACTGAATTGGTGCAACTGCACTTATGGGCATGAGACTATCTTACTCAAGCTCTGGCGGGGTGATGCATAACAATACGCGCAGAGCACGTCGCAACACCTTCTTGGAATAGCGAAATGGAGCTGCTGCGCTTTTTGCCTTTGGTTTTTCTGGCTCGATGGTGGGAACCGAACTCGCTAATACGGCGCGGCTTCGGAACCATGAAGAACGTTATTATCGCGAACGGCTTCAGGGACGTGCGGTTCCCTCAGAGACAGGTTCCACCACAGAAAGTTTGCTCACCGGTCGCCTAGTAGTCGAAAAGCAAAATGTTCGTGCTTCATGGATCCTCCCGTTGCTGTGTAACATGATTGTGGAGCGGATGACCGCATTCCCGCTAACGCTCCGTTGCCGTTACGCTCGACGCTGATTCCTAGCTGGGCAAACGATACAGACCATACGCTGCAAAGGGTTTCGGGAAGGAGTCGGTGACAAGTTCCCACGGCTTCTGAGCGAGTTCGTCGACGAGCGGAGAGTTGCGCTTGGCGAAGAGCCATTTTGCGTTCGCATTCGACCGCATTACTTCGATTTGCTCAGTCGTGTAGCCGTACTCGGAGCGCATGAACAGTACGAGTCTTGGACGAACGATATAGCCGAACAGCAGGTCGCGTTCGGCGAAGCCGGGGGTCCCCAGCATAATGGCGTGATCCTTCGGCACGAGCTGGTCGAAGATTTCTCCGACGGCAACTTGAACCTGCTTCTGTTCCTTGGCCTCGGAACGCAGGGAGAACGCGAGGTAGCTACTGGAAATTACAAGTGCCGCTAACGTGGCGGCAGAGAGGAAGGTCCAAGCGCGGTCTCGGAGCAACTGCGCTAGAGCGATTGCGGCGCCGGCAACGACTGCGGGCTGCACGACATGGAGAAACCGGAATTCATTCCCGCGAAGAACGATAGTTGCGCCGTGCAGTCCAATGCACACCAACAAGCCCACCACCAGCCGAGTAGAAACCTCTCGGCGTCGACGAAGAAGTAACCACAAGGTCAGCAGCAGTGCGAGATTGAACGGTAGGTAGAACAGGTTGGCTGAAAGTGGTTCCACAAGCACCTGCTCGACCACGCCGGCTTGGGCTTTTCGCAGGAGCTTCCAGAGTTCGATCGGCTCGTCTTGCAGCGCATACAAGACGTCCATATTGCCCGAGACGCCGGGTACCTTCGCATTCAGGTATCGTCGAAATGTCAGTGCGGGGTCAGGAGCGAACATAAGGCGGTATGCCTTCACTGCAGCAATGCCACCGAGCCCGAGTAGTGCTGCCAGCAGCACGGCTCCCTTGCCGCGGTCGCGAAGATGATACAGACAACCAAGGGGTACCAAAAAGAGGACCGCAATGAACGCACTCCTGCACATGTAGGCAGCTGCGAACAGCAAGAACAAGCCGATCCACGTGCTTGCAGCGTTTCTGCCTGCCACGTAAAGCAGGAGCCCACCCGCGATAAATGGAGCAAGGGCGCTCTCCAGATATGGCTGTGCAGTGACCCAGAAGGGTAGGGGAAGAAGGAGCATTAGCGTATAGGCGTAAGCGGCAGGGAGGCTTCCGCTGGACCGCTTTACCAGCTGATACACTAGGAACGCTGTGAGCAGCGTCGCGAGTGTGTTCACTACGATCCAACCGTAATAGGGCCCGGTGAAAAGTGCTACGGCGGCAACGGCGTAATGTACGAGCGTGTGATGATTGAAAGGTGGTGGCAGAAGCTGGTGATGCGCGTGATACGGAAAGGCGACGGTCCCCTGATTGATCGCGCCGGCCAGTATCCTCTCTACTTCCGCTGTGTACCAGTACTGGTCGCTCCCCCGTAAGCCTGCGGCTGCAAAAAGTACAAGCCCTAGAAAGGAAAGGGTCGCAACTGTGCACAGTAGGAGCGGGCGTGAAGCGTGTTTTATCATAATGCACTCGTTTCCGGAGGGGCGCCGTTTCAAACCGGGCTCTTCTTGCTCCGTTATCCGGATTGACTGACCCATCGTCTACTCTGGGCGAGCAGAATAGCTACCCTCTATAGTCGTACTGCTGCTTCCTATCAACTTATCGACGGACCTTGAGTCCCTGCAATTTCGTCAAGGTCATATGAACTCCACTTCCCAAACCTACGCCATTTCACAGGCTTAGGACCGCCTCCTTGCTCTTCAGCAGTGGCACGCTTGGTGCACTGCCCCTTACAGCTACGGGCGGATTCAAACGCCTCCGGCTGGAATCACACACCACCCGTGATTGAGGGGTCTCGGGGCAAAGCAGCGGTTTAAGAGGTTAAGTACCAATGCGTGCAAGGTTGTCTGCATTCCTGCGGGGTCCCGCAGCTACGTTCTCGTGCGCCCTTTTTCTGGCGCTTCTAGTGGTCGCGCCGGCTTCGGCCGCTCAGGTTCGGGTTGCCTGGCAGGGCAACAGCGAAAGCGACCTGGCAGGGTACCGGGTCCACTATGGTACCTCCAGTGGGAATCTCTCACTTACCATGGATGCCGGAATGCTTACGGCGGTGACCTTGAATGGGTTAGCCGATGGGCAGACCTACTACTTCGCAGTGAGCGCTTACGACACCTCGAACAACGAGAGCGCATTGTCATCGGTGCTAAGCGCGACGACTCCCGCGACAGGGATCTCCATTAGCGGCTTGCCGCTGAACTTGATCGGCGCCGCCCCACAGACGGCGACCGCGCAGCTTTATCTGCCGTCGATACCTGCCGGCGCTACTCACCTACGTTTGATAATGACGATCGCCGATGCAGATGTTGCAGACGAAGGGCGTCTGTTCGTCAATGGAGTGCTCTCGAATACGCTTTTCGGATCGCTTGCGTCATCCTCGAACGATGGTGTCGTGGCGGTGCTAGAGCCGCTGCTCGTGGATGTATCGCTGGTGCATTCAGGGCAGAATGCCTTGAACTTCCGTCACGACCGGACCGGCGGCTATCGGGTTGATGCAATCATCGCGGACTTCGTTACCAGCAGCGGAGGCTCGAGTAGTTCGTCATCAAGCTCGTCAAGCAGTTCTTCATCGTCAAGCAGTAGCTCGTCATCAAGCTCGTCGAGCAGTTCGTCGTCGTCAAGCAGTAGCTCCTCATCAAGCTCATCAAGCAGTTCGTCGTCGTCGAGCAGTAGCTCATCATCAAGTTCATCGAGCAGCTCATCGTCATCCAGTAGTAGTTCGTCTTCCAGTTCTTCGAGCTCGAGCGGCGGTTCGCAAAAGGATTCTGACGGTGACGGATTGTCCGATAAGGAAGAACGTCGCCTCGGGACCGACCCGCGCAATCCGGATACTGATGGTGACGGTGTGTCTGACGGCCAGGAAATAACGGACGACACAGATCCCCTCGACCGCGGTAACGCCCAAGTTGCGCTCCAAACAACAATTTGTTCGGACTGGAACGGCTTCATCGATGGGCTGTGGAACATCTTCGAGCACGTCAACCTAAGCGAGAAGACGCTGACCGTCACAACCACTCTGTATAGTATCAGTGGAGAAGAGCAGAGCCTCCAGATGTTCACCGTGCAGCCCGGGGCGCAGCATGATG
This sequence comes from Bdellovibrionales bacterium, assembly GCA_020434415.1. Lineage (GTDB taxonomy): Bacteria > Bdellovibrionota_C > UBA2361 > SZUA-149 > SZUA-149 > JAGRAW01. The sequence goes on along the minus strand of JAGRAW010000027.1, from coordinate 16,577 downwards.
TCCTGATTCACGACATGGAGGGAAGAATTCGAAATTCGTACGGCAAGGTTTGTTCACGCCATGACGGAGCGCCGGGTGATCTCGATGGGGGCATGGTGTTCTACAAAAGTGCGCCGGGGGGAGGGTTCGAATTCGCATTCTCCATGCCGATGTCGAACGGGAAGCGAGGCGCACAGTATGTTCCGTTCAATACGTTTCATCCGAGTTATCGAATGGAAGACCAGCAGAATATCGTGGCGAACTGGATTGAGTTGGTAAACGAGTCGCCAAAGCGTGCCGCGGGTGTGTTGCGCTACTTCGGGATGGACGGCGGACTGTTGGCCGAGGAAGCAGTGCAACTCGAAGCAGGCGCGCGCCGCGACTTCTCGGCACATCAGTTTGGACGAGACCGTGTCGGACACGTGGCGTGGATGCCTAGTGACCCATCAGTCGATATTCAGCTTCGTAACGTGCGCTATCTGTATGACAATCCCTCCGGAGCTGACGGATTTGATACGGCCTTCCAACTCGATGGGTTGTACGGATCAGGTGGACTTCTGGCGGTTCCTTTGGATACGCGCGGCGGCTCGGCGATTCTGGAAGTGACCAACACGCTGTCTGAAGCAGCCCCCGTGCATGTGTTGCTCTACGACGCAGACGGGACGCTACGAAGCGAGCGCCGGCTCACCGTTGCAGCCCGTGCGACATTTCACCTGATGACGGAGGCCGAGGACCTGTTGGGTCCGAATCGGCGAGGCATGGCAGTGGTTCGCGGCACGAAGCGGGCGAGCCTCATCGCAGTTGCGATGCACTACCTGAGAGAATCCGGTAAGGTGTCCTACATGTACGGCATACCTGCGGTGGCGCCGTTGGGAACTGTCCTACGGGGAACGTATAACACGTATCTCGGGCAGGAGTCGGAGCTGGTGCTGTTGAATCCGAACGAACGCAGTGCGAACGCTACGGTCTCGATGACGCGGTCGAACGGCGATCGGGTGCGCGGAGTCGCACGTGCGAAAGCTGAGCCAATTCTGCAAGGTGATTCGGTTCGAGTGCCGGCGTTCGGCACCGTAGTGCAGAACCTCAATGAGTTTGAACGACCGAATGAGTATGGCGTTGTGACCGTACACTCGCCGCGTCGCAACGGTCTGGTTGCGTGGGTGCTGCGGCGACGAGGCGCGGAGTATCTTATCCCGCGCCCTGTTCGGCAGTAACTCCGGAGCTACGCGCACAGGAGTCATTGAAGAAAAAGCTGAAAACAGTCGACACCGATAGACCTTCAGAAAATAGAGAAGCGGCGCGGAACCGGGTAGGGGGTCCGCGCCGCAAGAAAAACCTAGGGCACTCAGTCGCGGTCAGCGAATCGGTCGTCGGCTCGAACCTCTTGTGGAGTTTTCTCACCGAACAATTTGTCGCCGTGGCACGATGCGCAATGTGCCTTGCCGCAGTCGAGAGGATGACGATCGTTGAAGTTACGATCAGACATATCGACGCCAAAAACGCGAGCGGCCTTGCGGCGGCGAGCGCGAGCTTTGGAGTCCCCCGAAGAATGATAACGGCGCATACTCTGGTCTCCCAATTCAGAGACGTGACCGGGTTCCGAAATGGAACTCCGTTGGGTAAATCACGTCACCATAGAATCGGAGAAGCCACGTACTTCATACGCACCTCCTTTCTCAAATGGTGCCGACTGAAAGCAGAAAAGTTCTAAAACGGTTAGGACCTTTCTGCTTTCGGCACCACGCACTGTGAGGCATTCGGAGAGCTTAGCGCGCGGGAATTTTTTTGTCAGTACCTGGGGCTCCGGAACACGGAGTTACGGAAGCCGAGGGGGACCGGAATGGCCCCCGCGGCTGATCGGAACCGGCGAATCAAACCGCTAGGCCGAGGCTCGGCGCCCAAAAGAGTTTTCCTGCGGTGCGAGGTAAAACTCGGAGCCATATGCATCGTAGGTGCCGTACCCGCGTGTGAGGTCCACGTCGTTGATCACCACACCGAGCACATGGGCATTGACTCGTTTCAAGCGTCTCGTCGCTTCTTGGGCCATTTGCTTTTCAGTGATGCCGCTTCGAACGACCATGACTACGCCATCTACGATCTGTGACAGCATGAGCGCGTCAGCGACCGGCAGCACCGGCGGGCTATCGACCAAGATATAATCGTAGCGCAGGCTCAGTAGCTCCACGAGCTGAGCCATCTTTTCCGAACCGATCAGTTCCGCAGGATTCGGTGCCGAGGAGCCGCCGGTGATAACGTAGAGATTCTCCACTGAGGTCTTACAGATAATGTCTCCGAGACCCGCCTGGCCTGCCAGATAGTCCACAAGGCCGAGTGAATGCGGCGCGATACCGAACCGCTCGTGAACCTTGGACTGTCGAACATCAGCATCGATAATCAGCGTTCTATGTGATGCTTGGGCTAGAGTGACAGCAAGGTTGGTTGCAAAGGTCGTCTTCCCTTCACCCTTCTTCGCGCTGGTAGTCATGATGATTCGCGGTGGGCGATCGGCTGAAGAGAGTAGCAGGCTTGCGCGAATGGTACGAAAAGCTTCGGAGACCAGTGCTCGGGGGTTGATCGTCACGCAGTGGGGTGCGCCGCCGTTGAGGTTGCCGGTCACCGTGATCGGGGCCCCCGCGACTACGGTATCGCTTGGCTGGGTCGCCGCAGGTGCGGAGCCATTGGCGTGAGGTGCTTGATACTCCAACCGTCGCCGACCGTCGTTTGATGGTGCTGCAAGCGCCGGCACCTTGGTTCGCGCATCTCGCTCAGCAAGAGAGAAGGAAGGCACAAAGCCGAGTGAGGGCAGGGAAAGATCCTGCGTCACATCTTCCGGAGTCTTGATGGTGTTGTCCAGCAGGTGCAAGACGAGCGCCAAGCCGAGGCCGGCGATTGTGCCGACGACCAGCATCATGATGAGCACAAGTGAACGGAGAGGCGCCGAGGGCGACAACGGCAACGCGGCATAGTCCGCGATTGAGATATTGCTGGTGCCGTTTGCAGAACTAATCTGAGTTTCCTTCAACTGGCGAAGCACGGTCTGGTACAAGTCCTTCGAGCTTTCGTACTCCCGTTCGAGAATATTGTACTGCACCAGCCGTTTGTTGGTCTCATACGCCTTGCCTTTCAGCTTTTCGATAGCAGCGAGCAGCTTCTGTTCCGAGGCAAGATCGCTTTCGTACTGCGCCCTCAGTCCGCCAAGCGCTTCTTTCCGCTGATTTCGGATCGTTTCTCGTAGCGAACCAATCTTCGCATCTAATTGTATCATCGCCGGGTGAGCGGAAGTCACTTTCTGCGCCAGGTTTGCGCGCTCGGCTTCAGCTTCTTTGAGCGAGACTCGGAGAAGTCCGATGGAGGAGTCGTCTATCGCCGTATTTGCAAGTCCCGCAGCTTCCACCTGCTTCAGCAGACTTTCTGAACGAACTCGCTTCGCGGTCGCTTCCGCCAGCAAGCCCGTCAGGTCCGCAATCTCCTTGGTCACCATGTTTTGATCCTTGGAGAGGCTGAGAAGCTCGTTGGACTCGGCGTATTCAGCGAGACGCTGCTCGGCCGCAGTCACCTTATCCTTCAACTCTTCTCCCTGACCTTGCAGAAACTTGAGCTCAGCCAGGGTGGTATTCTGACGTTCGTTGCGAATGTGGTCGATGAAGGCTTCGGCATGCAAGTTGGCGATGCGCTGAGAGAGCTTTGGGTCGGCGGTGGTCGCCGATAGCTCGACTAACGAGGTCTCTTCGATTGGCCGAACGCTAATCAGGTTCAGATAGCTGTAAAGTAAGCCGACATCGTGCTGATAATGAGAAGCATCTTCCTCGTCCCCGCCGGCACCGTCCTGTCCTCCGAACGGCAGCAAGCTTTTTAGAGAACTGATGATGCCTCGACGTGACTTGAGATACGCACGCAAGTCTTCGGCAAGAGAATCTCGCGAAAGCACTTTATCCGCGATGCTCAGACGCCGAAGTTTCTCGATTTGCGTCAGGAGGTATTCTTGCTTGTCCGCCAGCTTGCCGTAGACCAAGTGGGAATCGCTGTTCGGTAGCACGGGCGTGAGGCTGCGGATTTCTATACCCGCAGAGGCGGTATACATCTTGGTCGCAGTCAGGCAGTACAAGACTCCGATACCGAAAAATACGGCCATCGTGAGCGCCATCGGCCGCCATCGATCCCGGACGAGCCGGATCAAGTCGTGGAGCGACGGCTCTTGCTCACCGTGGTTTGCTTCCCCCGTGAGTGACGCTATTGGCGTCGCAAATACATGCGTCGACTGCTGCGGCGGTGCATGCACCACTCTAACCGTTGCCGGTGCTCCGGCTCCCCCCCTTGATTCCTCAGCCATAGATCCTATCGCGCTCTCCTCGCTTGCTTCAGTTAATGCGCCCGCCGACTCCGCTGAAGATGCTGTTCAGCACTTCAACCAGTTGTCGCTGTGCAAATCGTCCACCGGCACTGGGGACTCGTACAAAGTCTCCGTCTCGTAGCCGAACATCCGTCCCGCTTTTCAGCGCGATTTCTTCCAGGTTGACCGTGATCGCAGCCTTCTTTCCGCCGCCGATATCGCGGATAATTTCAACGCTGTTCACGTCCGCGGAGTAGGTGAGCCCGCCGGCTGCCGCGATGGCACCAAGTGCGGATGTCCGCGATGAAAGTTGGTACGAGCCTGGTTGCTGCACTTCCCCATCAATTTCGAAGCTGCCTGCTTCCGGTACGATAATTGTATCGCCGGAAAAAAGCGGCAAGTTCAACGGTCGCCGGTTGATGTCACCTGTCAAATCTTCAAGCTCGATCTCGATGCCGAACGAACTCTCAGCCGCTGGAGGTGTCCGTGCCGCGAGCGGTGCAACCTCTGCGACAGCGCTGCTGTCCGGAGCGGCACCCCCGGATACGGCGGCAGAGTCTGTGGGGGTGGCACTCTCCGTTACCGGGGTACTGTCCGATGCGGTGGTACTGTCCGATGCGGTGACACTGTCAATAGAAGTGCCGTTACCCGTTGCGGTGGCGTCTCCGAGGGGTGCTGCATCGCTCACCGTTTGAAGAGCTTCGACAGTGGCCACTTTCCTGGTTTCACCGGTGGACGCGGGGATTAAAATAATCCGTGCAGCGGCTTGAGGAGTTCGACCGCCCGCTTCGGAGAGCAGCTCCAGTAAACTGTAGTCCGTTCGTTTGAGCGGATACACCCCCGGCTTCTGCACCTCACCTACTACCGATACTTTGTGTGCTTCATATTCTTGGATAAAGACACCGACTTGCGGGTTCATCACGTATGTCTTCATCGCGTCGCTGACTTTGGCGCGGACTTCCGTCTGCGTCAGACCGGCAACGGAAACGTCTCCCACGAGCGGTAGCGTGATAGTGCCCGTCGGCGATATCCGCTCGGTGGTATCCATATCCGGTAGTCCGAACACCTTGATCTCTAGAAGATCCCCGGGGCCGACATGGTAGCTACTGACGTTCTGCTGACTTGCCGCCGTTGCGACCCGATCCTGCCGCAGGGTTTCAAGTCGGCGGTCGAGCTCTTCTTCGTAGGCAAAAAAATCCGCTTCGCCTTCGTAGGCGCCTCGCTCGACGAGACTTTCGGAGGTTTCTCTCGCCGGCACGAACCGTAGGCACCCTCCCAAGGTGCTCAAGCCGATTAGGAGAGCGAAAACAAAAATTGTGGTCCGTGTCATATTCAAACTAGTGACGTAACAACGAAGCAAAGTTTGGCCTCATCGTGCATGATAGATATCTGTCGATGGTCCGATGCTTCAGTGCGAAATCTGCTCCGAAGCTGCGGGTGAGTTTTTACTATATTTTCATCCGAATTGGAATCGGCCCCGCCGGCACGAATTTTTCCCTAGTAAAATAAGCGGTTTATCGGCGGTCCGTCCTCAAGCCGATGATGACGTTCATCCGGGTCGAGACAGTCGGCAGAGTAAGCTGCTAGATTTACAATGTTTCTTGTGCTAAAAGCGCACGCACTTGAAATGAGGGGCTTCCGAGCCTCTTCACTACCATGCGGGGGTCGTGGAGACTACTCGCAGTTCCGTGACTATGAGCAGGACCTGCAGAAAGAAGTGAGGGCAAATCCGGCGAATGCACAATATATTAGTTACTTCTGCAGGCAGGAGGGTATCACTCGTCCGTAGCTTGAGGCAGGAGCTTAAGGCACTCCTTCCACAGGCGGAGGTCTTCGCCGCTGAGGCGGTTCCCGATCTCTCCGCGGCATGCCGGGATTCCGGCGAAATGCATCGGCTTCCGCGTCTAGATGACCCGGGCTACATCGATGCGCTCGAGGCGCTCGCCTCTGCTCTGGGAGTCGGCCTTGTGATCCCGACCATCGACACCGAGCTTCTGCTACTCGCGCGCGAGCGCGACCGATTTCGCGCGAAGGGTATCGAACTCCTGGTGTGCGATGAGGCACTGATTGCGATGTGCCGGGACAAGCGGAAAACTCACACGTTCTTTACAGAGCGTGGGATACCGGTGCCGGCGTATGTCAACCCGCGGACCGCAGAGCTCCCATTTTTTGTGAAGCCGTACGACGGGAGCTGTAGTCAGGGTGCGCGAATGATTACTGATCGAACAACGCTCACCGATGAGTTGCTGAACGATGAGCGCATGATGTTTCTCGAACCGATTTCATCACGCGAGTTTTCAGAATTCACCCTCGACCTCTACTATGATCGTAGCGGCACGTTGCGTTGCGTCGTTCCTCGACAACGCCTCGAGATTCGAGCGGGAGAGGTGTCGAAAGGTGTGACGAGGCGGCAAGATACAGTCGATTACATTTTTGATCGAATGGGGTCACTCGAGGGTGCCCGAGGATGTGTCACCTTGCAGCTCTTCCGGCATCATTCAAAGCCGCTCTATTACGGCATCGAGATCAATCCTCGCTTCGGTGGAGGATATCCGCTGAGCTACCATGCCGGTGCGAATTTCCCACGGTGGCTGATTGAGGAATATCTGCTGCACCGGTCCGTGGAACGCTTCGATAATTGGCAAGATAACCTGTTGATGCTGCGCTATGATGCCGAAGTGCTGGTCACCGATTACCGCGTTTGAACCGCATTCGGTAGTTGCTTTCGATCTCGATGACACGCTCTATCCCGAGCGCGACTTTGTCGAATCGGGGTTGCGGTATGTTGCTGAACGTCTTGGCCTTGCGAGTTCGTTCGACCTAATTGCCGCCTACCATAAGGGAGAACGAGACGTTTTCGGCACTCTGCTCGAAACTCCCGGACTCACCGGGCGCTTCACGAAACAAGACCTGTTGGAGTGGTATCGCAGTCATCAGCCCGACATCGTATTGGAGCCGGGCGTAAGTCGAGTGTTGCAGCGTTTATCCGAACAGAATGTGCCGCTTGCCCTGATTACCGATGGGCGAAGCGTGACACAACGGAACAAGATTCGCGCGTTGGGTATTGAACATCTTTTCTCGCCGATTGTTATTTCGGAAGAATTCGGTTCGGAAAAGCCTGACGAGCGAAACTTCCGTGCGGTAGAGGCAGCGCATCCGGGGTGTCGCTATCTGTTTGTCGCGGACAATCCGGCGAAGGACTTCATCACCCCACGCAAATTCGGCTGGACGACCATTTGCGTGCTCGATGCCGGTCAGCACATACATCCCCAGTCGTTTGCGGGAGACCCGTCATTCTTGCCTGACTTCGCCGTGCACTCTGTCGCGCAGATTTTGGCCGAGTAGGAGCAACCTCGGAAACCGAGGGTATTCCACATTGCGTCCAAGGATAAATCTGTTGCGCCCTTAGGTATTTGACCATACGATTTTGGTGCTGTGCGTCTCGCGAAGGCCTTTCCACCACCGGAGGACCCATGAGATTTGAGCATCAGGAGAATATTCGAACGCAGTCGGGCGGCGCCGTCTCCAGCAGATTGCCGAGAGGAGTTTCTCAGCACCCTCATAGCGTTGCTTCCACTTTCTCATCCTTCCCACGGCAAACGGCGCGACACCGACGGCGACGCTCCCGGCGGCATCTGCCGACGACGCTTGCCTGCATGCTGGTTCTCCTGCTTCTGCTCTCCCCAGCAGCATTTGCGGAAAGCCGAGTCGAGCGGCTGTTGTTGGTCAATGCAGACACCAACGAGATGCTGTTCGAGCTGACTGATGGCATGCAATTGAACCTTGCGCTGCTGCCGACACGACATCTCAACGTTCACGCGGAAACTGCCGAGGATGTTTCGAAGGTAGTCTTCGGCTTGAACACGCATGAGCGTTTCCGTGAGGAGTCTGCCGCGCCTTACGCACTGGCGGGCGATGATGCCGGAAACTACTCGTCTTGGACGCCGCGCCTTGGAGAGAACGTAATTACCGCGGTTCCGTTCGTCGAAGCGGATGAGGGAGAATCGCTCATTGTCCGCTTTTCTGTAATCGATGAGGCCGAGGGGAAGCAGGCTATAGAATCTGACGAGCGGGCAGCAGCAGAAGACGCGGCGCAGACAGTAACGACATCTACACCGGCTCTAGTGCAGGACAAGGATGCAGTCGATACGGTGGCGGCGCAGGAGGATCTCAAGGAAAATGGGAACGCTTCCAAAAAACGGAAGCAAGGTGAGGGAGAGACTGTCGCGCGGTTGCAGAGTGCCGATCCAAACTCAACTGGTCCGAGCCGTCGCGTGCTATTTACCCTCGGGCCCACCGAAGCTGAACGCATGCCGCCGGCTTCCGGTGAGTGTCTGACAATCCTCAATCAGCAGTCGAACGAGCTCACCGTGGTCTGTAATCATACTCTTCAACGACCGACGGAAGCTGTTTTGTCAAAAGCAGCCACTGACGAAGTGATCTGTCCCCTCGGCGCTCCCGGTAGTCCGGTGGTGCAAACCTGTCCGCTTGACGCGAATCAGCTCCAAGCACTACAGGACGGCAAGCTTTTCGTGCGAATTCGATCTGACGAGGGTGCGCTGAAAGGCGACGTTCGCTAGCAAATTTCTGGGAAAGTTCCGTCGTCGACATCTGTAGGAGACGCCTCCGACGGGCGAGGCCGCGTCTGACAACATGCCGCCCCGTTTAGCTGACTGATTTTGTGGGCTTTGTTCCGGCAACGACGGATTGACCTGTGGATAAGCGGGTAAATCCCCCTTGGTTCAGCAAAAAGATAACTTGTTGTGCCCAGGTAAGTGCGGTAGAGCATTTGCCAAATAACAAGTGGTTCTTCTTTCTTGAAATCCGCAAAGAAATTGTTTTGTTCGTTTGCTTTTCCGGGCACCCGTGCTCAGAGTCTCGCGCGCTGGTTCGGTGCTGTCGCCCTGCGTGCCCACACGCCCCTTGTTTTGTTGCTCTCGATTATTCTTACGTCGGCGAGCTTCTACCTCGCGCTTGCTCTTCGTTTCGATTTGCATGTTCCCGCCGAGCGACTCACCTTTGGTCAGTTCCTTTTTCCGCTGCTGCTCTTGCTCCTGGCTCGCAGCGTCGCCTATGTCAGCTACAAGCTGAACCGGGGATACTGGCGTTTTGTCTCGACCACGGAGGCAGTAGATCTCCTCAAGGCACACTTCATCTCTTCTCTACTGTTCGCGGCGGCACTTGGATTGTTCCGGGTGGAAGGATTTCCCCGCTCGATAGTGTTTGTCGAGTTCATGCTTTCGTTATTGCTCAGTCTGGGGTGCAGGTTGGGAGTTCGTCTTGCTGCGGAAAGATTTCTTGCGCACACCATGGCGCCTGGGGGGCCACAGCAGGATGTGCTTGTGCTCGGCGGAGGTGTCTCTGGGAACCTGCTGATCAAGGCGCTTCGCGAGTTGCCCGGGCGCCCCTATCGTCCCATCGCAGTGTTCGATGACAATCGGCGCCTGCACGGTGTGCGGATCCATGGGGTGCCGGTTGTCGGCGCTCTCTCGGAAGTAGAAGCGTTCATTGAGGAACGGGCTCGACGAGACGGTTGTTCGATAGCCGACGCTGCCGAACAACGTAGCAGTATCGGTGCTGTTGTCGTGGCGATTCCCTTGCTCGCTCCCCTGAAAATGGAACATCTACAAGAGGTCTGTCGCCGCTACAAAGTGCCATTCACTCGCGTGCAGTCGCTGGAAGATATCGTCTACCAGGCGAACAGTACGCTCAAACCCAAGCTGACGATCGAGCAGATCCTGAGTCGGGAGGAGGACCCGCAGCACGAAGACGAAATCCGAAGCGCAATTTGCGGGAAGCGGGTGTTGGTGACGGGAGCCGGCGGCTCGATCGGATCTGAGCTCGTGCGACAGCTGCTCGCGTTCGAACCGGCGAAGATTATTCTTGTCGAGAAAAGTGAGTATAACCTTTTTTCGATTGAGCGAGAGATTCGCGACCAGGCACCTGCCGTCGAGAAGTGCTTCCTGTTGAGCAATATCGCGAACGGTGTGCGATTGCTTCGGCTTTTCAAGGCAGAGCAACCGCAGGTTGTCTTTCATGCAGCGGCCTACAAGCATGTGCCGTTGCTCGAAATGAACTGCTACGAAGCGTTCGTCAATAATGTAATCGGAACGCGCAACGTGTTGCATGCGGCGGAGGAGAGTGGTGCCGAACGCTTCGTGCTGATCTCGACCGATAAAGCGGTGGACCCGGCCAGCATCATGGGATGTACCAAGCGGGTAGCCGAGTTGATGGTCGGCCATCACTCGCTGCAAGCTCCACCGGTTGAGTTCGTGACCGATCGACCAGGTGCTTCGGTCAAGCCACCGATGAGCACTGCGATTGTCCGGTTCGGAAACGTCATCAACAGTGCCGGTAGCGTTATTCCCACCTTCAAGCAGCAAATCCTCGCCGGTGGACCACTGACCGTGACGCATCCGGAAATGGAGCGCTATTTCATGTCGATCCGTGAAGCGGTTCGACTCGTGCTGACCGCGGGGACGCTCGGCGATTGCGGCGAAGTGTACCTACTTGATATGGGCAAGCCGATCAAGATTGTCGAGGTCGCTCAGAAGCTACTGTCCCTCTACGGTAGGGAAGACATTGAAATAGTGTTTACCGGGCTCCGACCGGGCGAGAAGTTGACTGAGCAGCTCTATTCGGCAACCGAAACTCGCTCAAACACCAGATTCGCCAAAGTATTCAGCGTGGCATCATCCTCCGGTGTGCGCACAGGCGCTGACGTCTTTGCCTGGGTCCAAGCCCTCGAGCGACACCTTGAAGAGCTGTCCAATCAAGAATTGGAAGTGGTGCTCAAGAGCTATGTACAAGGCCGAACTCAACTCGCGGATGCTGCTCAGGGGGTGATCGAGGCAGGTGACGCCGCCGACACTCCTCTTCCTCAAAGTATCATTCCATCTACTATCGCGAAGTAGCAGCTGCCCGAAGTCGATTTGTGCTAGGCTTGCGCAGCATGATCTTTCGTCCTGACATTCTGCGTATTCGATTGAACGCCGAAGCGAATGCCGCAATTCGCCTTGTTGCATTGAGTGTGCTGGTCGGAACGGCAGGGGCGCTTGCGGCACAGCTTTTTTTGCTACTGCTGTCCTCGGCTGAACATTTTTTCCTCGAGCGGATGGCAGGGTATATAGCGCCACGAAAGGGACACCCTTCAGAAGTTGTTGGTGCCAACTCGCGACTTGTCATTCCGGGGCTCGTGGCCTGCGGCGGTCTGCTTACGGCGCTTTTGGTTCGGCTTTCGCCGGAAGTCGCAGGTGGCGGTGAAAACGCCGTCATCCATGCATTCCATCAGCTGGGTGGGTCGGTTCGACGGCGTGTCGCAGTATTCAAGGCTTTGGCCTCCGCGGCAACGATCGGGACAGGAGGTGCTGCGGGGCGGGAGGGACCGATGGCGCAGATCAGTGCGTCGGTGGCGTGTACCATCAGCCGAATTTTCAAACTCTCAGTTTCTGAGCGACGCATCCTTGTAGTGGCGGGGACAGCCGCAGGAATAAGTGCGATGTTCAAGTCGCCGCTCGGCGCGGCATTTCTCGCGGTGGAAATTCTATACAGTCGACTGGACATCGAAGTCGACGCGCTACTGTACGCGATAATTGCCTCGGCGGTAGGGTTCGCCGTGATCGGATTGTTCGGAGGGTGGGGGGCAGAATTTGCGATTCCTTCGGACCTTGCGTTTCGTCGGCCGCAGGAGCTCGTCTGGTATGCCCTTCTTGGACTGATTGCGGGTTTGGTGAGCGTCATCATTCCCGTGCTTTACTATCGAATTGAACGATGGTTTGCCTCGCTCAGCATTCGTTCGGAGCTGAAGCCCGCGGTTGGGGGTATGCTGCTGGGGTTGTTGGCGGCAGCTTTTCCTCCTGTCCTGGGCAGTGGTTATGGTTGGATACAGCAAGCGATCGACGGACAGCTCTCGATACTCATGTTACTGCTGCTCTGTTGCGCAAAGTTGATCGCATTCCCGCTGACGATTGGTTCCGGCGGCTCCGGCGGGGTCTTTGCACCGGTGTTATTTAGTGGGGCGATGTTCGGCTCTGCCATGGCGCTGATACTTCAATCCATACTAGCGACTCCCCCGGACGTTGGTACTATGACCGTAGTCGGCATGGCGGCATTTTTTGCCGGTGTCGGGAGAGCACCGATCGCAACTCTGGTGCTGGCGACCGAGCTGACCGGGGGGCACAGCATCATTGTCCCGACCATGCTTGCCGTGGCGCTGGCCTTCTCCTTGGAACCTCTCGTGGCTGCATTTTTCCCGAAAGTCCGGCTCAGCCTCTACGGTGCCCAGGTGCCGAGTCGGATGGATTCTCCGACGCACCAACAGGAATATCTACAGCTTGCACTCGAGCTCGTTGAGCGGGGCGGAGTGAATGTTTCCGGGCCGCTGAAGCTGCCGCAGTTGGGGAGTCTGCTCTCCCTCGGCCAACCGATTCCTATCGGCGAAGGCGGCGACTATGTCTATAGTGCCACGGTTCCTGCCGATAGTTCCGCCATTGGGAAAGCGATTCGAGACCTACCATTTGTCGATACGGTTCTCATCGCGAGTCTCTATCGCAACCAGGAGATTGTGCATCCGCGAGGCACTACCGAGTTAGTCGAAGGGGATACCCTCATCATGATCTCTCGACCCGAACATCTTGATGCGCTCGAAGGAGCGTTGGTGGTGCAAAGATGACACGGCAGCTACATGTCTGCCGTCACCTCCGGCGAAACAAGAAGATAGTCCCAAGCGCCATGCGCTGTCGCGCAGGTTGTTGAGATCGGGAGTTGCGCAATAGTGGTGCATACACTCATCGGTACCAGTGCCGTGCTGCGCAGCCCAATTCCCTCGGTCGTGCGTCCCAAGACGCGTTTCAAGGTTCCCGTGGGCGATTCCAGTGAAACGCCCGCAATGGTTCGCAAGGCGCAATCTCCCAGAGCCTCACGGAGCAAGTCTGCGATCGAAGGAAACGCCGGTCGTGTTTGACGAGTGAGTAATGATGCGTCGAGCCACATCGCAATTTGAGTAGCGCGACTTGCATTCAGCAGATCACTTATCGTGTGTATGACGCTTAGTGGCTTCGCACTGTCGATGCCGACCACGGAGAACCCCAGTTCGTGAGCGTGCTGTAACAGGAGTGTGAAATCGAAGTGGGAAGCGCTGGCGTGACGTAGCGTGGCTCTGTCGAGGAGGATCCGGTCCCGCGAATGGTGATCCAAGTGGTCGCGTATCGTTTCGCTTACCCCGGGAGGAAGACCGATTGCGATGTGCGAGAACCCGAGCCTGCGTAGTATTCTCAGCGTCTGCGCCGCCAAGTGAGGCTGCAGATCATGAGGACCGACGTTTGTCGCTCCGATGCCGAGCACGCGAACCTCGGGGGCATTACGGAGCGCCGTCAAAGCCGGTTCCGGCGCTTCTCCATATCGGACGATTTCTCTCTGCACTGTCGCGACGGTCCGCTGGTCGACGTCGTTCAGCGAATGCGTCGCACTCCCGGATATCGCCGGAAGCAATAGCTGATCGTCGGTACGCAGCGGAAGAAGGCTGAGCGGCTTTCTTACAGGTCGCTTCGGTTCCAGGACCTCGGGGTAAAGTCTGAACTCGAGCACGAGGCCCAAGGCAGCACTTCGAGCCATGCTTGCTACCAGTGCGCCTTTCCAGGTGAGAGTAATCTGGCGTGCTCCCGGAAAGTCATGGACCGTGAGCGCAACCGACTGCTCCGAATCGACTCCCAGCACCGAGCGAAAGCGATCTATTATCTGTTCGACGTCTGTTGCCGTCAGAGAGTTCGGAGCATCACTCGGTACATTCCAGCGATCGAGCTGCTCATCGTATTCGTTCAGCAGTTCCCACGTCTGAAGCTGCGCATACATCGTTGCGACCCTGCGTTCCCATCGCCCCGGCACGAGGCTGTCGCTGCCCACGCTCAGGTGCGACAGAATCTCGCCCTTGCGTCGGATGCTGATGATGCCGTAGTGGGCATCAGCCAAAGTTGCCGAATAGCCCTGCAGTTCCGCGCCGGTAATGATGCTTCGGAACTGCGCCGGTAGTGAGCGTATGCTTGTCCCTACTGCCCGGACGACTTCCGGTTCTCTAGCGAGCGAGAATGAGCTTTCCCCAGAGCTGCACTCCTGCTCGGTCGCAATAGGATGCAGGCGAGTTCCGCCGAACTCGTCGCAGCAATCCGTTTCTGTCATGTAAAACCCCTGCCCTCGATAGCCTCAATGAAACTTCTGCGATCGAACCTCGGAAACGTGACATTTTGAATGCGCGCTTGAAACGCGTGCGAAGAGGAGAGACGGCTGAGTTCACCAACAGGACACAGCGTGTGGCGAGCCGGGAGAATCGTTGCGGGAAATTTTTCTAAGGGTGTGTCGAAAAACTTCGTTCTCCGACGGTCCCTGCCTGGGAGTTCTGTTTGGTCCGTTACGACGGAAAGAGCAGCTGCAAACTTTTTAGGCACCGCCCTTGATGGCGTCTTCTATAAAGTGTGCTGAGGGACAGAGGGTTGCATTCGTGCAACTGCAGGCGAAGGGGTTCATGGGTAATCTGGGGCATAAATATCTATCAATTCATCCTGCATAGTGGTGGGGGTTCAACGGTGAGGAACGTCCCTTAGCCCTGAGGGTTAAGGATGAGGCGAATCCGTTTTGCAGTAGGTTTCCTCTGCGGTGCAGTGCTGCTTTTGCGCGCAGGCTCGGCGAGTGCGCAGAGTGGCGAGTTCGGTGGCTACACCCTGCCGGAGTACTGTGCGGAGGACAATGACGCGCTTCCCGAGGCGAGTCGCAAGATCTGCGACATGATCCGGGAGGAAATGCCGCGCTTCAATGAAGTTGCCGATGGCTACGCGAAGCAGGTAGCCGAACGTCTGCAGGCTGATGGCGGTGATATCCCGACGCGGACGGTAACCCTGAGCGGGAACACCTACGACAAGATTCCGATACGCCCGGAGAAAGACGAGAACGACGGACACTACCCGAGAGGGAAGGCGTGGTTCCACTACACCGGAGACTCGAGAACCGTTCTGCATGTGCAGCGATTCATGGAGTGCTTTGAGCCACGGCAAGTCGTCGCCCATCCGCAGTACGAGCCGATCTGTGCGGCGAACTGCCCGGAAATCACCACGCTTACCTGGCCTTGCTATCCGGTGCTCGGCGGTGTGCCGCAGAAGCGTTATGTCTGGGAGTACTACGTTCCCGAATACGAGATTCTGATCGCAAAAGCAGGCTCGCACAGCGTCGATCCTCAGATGTTCGGCACTGATAACCGCCCGGAGTTCCTGCGTTCTGCAACTATCGCATCACAGCGTTCAGTTCATGATCCCCAAGGGCTCAACGACATCAAAGTCTATCACGGTATCCCGACGGAGCTTTGGGAAAACCCGCAGTGGCGCCAGGATAACGATGAGTTCATTCTGCAGCAGGGAGAGGGGCCCTTCGATCTAACTCAACCTGCGCAGGTATATGCGAAGTCGCTGCAGCCGAACTTTGTCTGGCGGTTCGCGGATCAGCGGCCCGCCGCGTGGTGGCAGGGATGGGCGCAAAACGATCTCAGCGCCGCCTGGTGCTGGCCTCGACGCGACAAGGAAATATTCTCAAATTCCCAAGATCAGCAGCTGCTTTGGAAGGCTTCGAACGTCGTCGAATATACTCGCTTCGTTTCACCCGAGATGTGGCAGGCGACAGTAGATTTGCCGACAAACATTCATCAAGTTGGGAGGCTCGAGGAACTGCCGCAGGGACGCGGACCGTCGTTTCGAATGGCGCGCTATCCTACCGAACCGTACCAAGACCTCGATCGCTTGGAAATCGAAGCCGGCGAGAGAGCGAATCAGGACAAATACTATTTTCACGGTGGCGATATCGGTCCTCTGACAACCACTCGAATGAACTTGTTTACCGATCCCTTACGGCGCGACTTCTTTCTTGCGGTGACCGCCGCCTGGGAGTTTGGGTCAAGGTCCGGCGCACTGCGCGCTTATAATACCCATACTCGTCGACAGTCGTTGATGACCTATTACCTCAATCGCGAGTCCAAGATAGGCTATGAGGGCGACAGTTATAAAAACTACCCGATTCGTATCGTCGACAAATTCAACAACATCTGGCCGGGGAATGAGCGGCCCACGAGTGGTGCTCTCGGTGAGCCTCTTCAGTGTACTCGGCCGAACAATGTACCCAACCTGGAGGTAGACGAGAACTGGCCGAAGCATCTCGCGACGCGCCTGGAGTATGACGGGGAAACGCGTTGGATCTTTTGGAACAAGCGCATCGCCTGCGCATGTGAACTTTG
>JAGRAW010000279.1 GCA_020434415.1 Bdellovibrionales bacterium | reverse complement strand
TTTCTCGCCCATCCCAAAGCTCGACAAAGACACATCGCTCTTCGAGGTCGACGCCGATGATCGTTCCCTGATCGCCGTTGAAAACCCCGTTCGCGTGTAGTTGGTAATTGTTTACTCGTTGGCAGACTCTATCCCCACAGCGCAAACTCAGCTCGCCGACGTGCACCTGTGGGGAGCCCGGGAGGTGAGGCACCATGCGCTTCTGGAGGCGCTGATTCAAAGCGACGACGCCGAGCGGGCCTTGGTTCATTGGGGTTAGCACGGTAATGTCCGAGCCGCGAAGGCCGAACTTTTTCGGTATCTGTTCGGTGACCAAGCGTTCGATGAGCTGGGCTGCGCTTTCCGAGTCTTGTACCGGGAGGAAGTAGGCGTCGGAACGCGTCTCTCCATCCGGTTCCGGTATCGACGGGACAAGGCCGGAGTTGATTTGATGCGCGATGCCGGTGATTGATGACTCGTCGGCGCGGCGAAACAAGGTAGTAAGACAGATGCGCGGTATGACATCCAGCCGCAACACGTCTCCTAGAAATAGCCCAGGGCCAACGCTAGGAAGCTGATCTGCGTCGCCTACAATCACGAGCCGTGCGTCCGGAGGCACGGCAGCAAGCAGTGAAGCCGCGAGGGGAACATCAATCATCGAGCTTTCGTCGATAATCAGCGCATCAAGCTCGAGCGGATCATCTTCATTGTGGGAGAAGTCTCGCCGCATCGGGTCGTATTTCAATAGGCGGTGAATCGTCGATGCCGGCATGCCGCAGACCTCCGCCATTCGCTGAGCGGCTCTGCCGGTTGGAGCAGCGAGTTTGGTCTCCAGTCCTGCTTGGCGAAACAGGCGAGCAAGCGTGCGAAGGAGCGTCGTTTTTCCGCAACCGGGGCCGCCGGTAATGACAAGCAGCCGGTGGTCGGCAGCCAGTCGGACAGCGTGTTGCTGCTGCTCCGACAAGCGGATTACTTTCGGTCCCTCTCCGCTTTGTTCCGTCAGCACTGCGTGCTCGCAGGCGGCTTGTACCAGGTGCGAGGCTATGGGCTTTGGGCACGCCTGCTCTCTACCCGCACGCGCGGCGAGGTCGCGTGCAAGATGTGTTTCCGCCTGATAGAGCGGCGGCGCATAGAGATAATCTCCGTCGGCAGTAAGCTCGCCGCGCAGCATCGCATCGGTGACACCTCGTTCCAGAGGGGCTGGATCTGACACCTGCAGGAGCTTTCCTGCACGTTCAACCAGCTCGCTTCGGGGTAGATAGCAGTGTCCATCGTCAGCGGCTTGATTGAGAGCGAAGGCGACACCCGCAGCCATTCGTTCCGGCGATGCCGGGTCGACGCCGAGTGCGGAGGCGATGCGGTCTGCCGTCTGGAATCCGATGCCCCAAACCTCTCGGGCAAGGAGGTAAGGATTGTCGCTCACTTTCTCGATGGCACGGTCGCCGTAGGCGTTGTAGATGCGCTGGCCAAGCGCCAGCGAGATGCCGTGGTTCTGAAAGAACAGGAGCACTTCTCGTAAATTACGCTTTTGCTGCCAGGCGGCGATGATTTCTGACAGCTTCTTTTCACCGATGCCGGGAACATCAATCAGTTTCTCCGGGGTCTCGTCGAGGACCTTGAGGGTGTTTTCACCAAAAGCCTCGACCACTCGTTGTGCTAGCGTGGGGCCGAAGCCCTTTACGGCGCCTGAGCCGAGATACTTGGCTATTGCATCCACTCCTGTGGGATCTGCTTCCGTTAACGACCAAGCCTTGAACTGGCGACCGAACTTCGGGTGCGTCTGCCATTGACCGCGAGCGATGATACTGGCTCCGGCTGCGAGATCCGCGGGAAGGACACCAACGAGCGTGGACTGCGACAGGGGGCCGCGCGAATAAGGATCGATACCGGGATCGGCCTCCGCGCGGAGAACGCCAAAACCGGATTCCCGATTGCGATAGGTTATCCGCGTGACCGTCCCCCGAAAGAATACTTCCGCCTCAGGCTGCTCCGATTGAGCCGCTTTGTCGAAGTCCGTTGTCGTATCGAGATTGTTTGTCACGGCGGTGCGGGAAAAATTGAACGATTCCAAGAGTCTAGCTAACTGAGCCTATTTTTGCTAGCCTTACGGAGTTCACACCGAAAGGCCTTCGCTCCGGCGCCAGCCCACTAAGCCTAGGCCCGGATACTGTAGGACGTAAAATACACAGCATTTCTTAGGTTATCGAATTGTGCTTCGAATAATTACCGTTGTCGTCACGCCATTTCAGCAGAACGCTCGCTTTCTCTTTGCCGGCGAAGCTCAAGGCGCAATGCTGGTCGATCCAGGCGGCGAAGTCGAGCGCTTGTTTAGTCATCTTCCCGTCAGCGCAGGCCCAATCGAAGCAATCGTTCTTACCCATGCGCACATTGACCATGGGGGAGGGGTCGCGAAAGCGTTGGCCTTGGCCGAAGAGAAGTTTGGGAAGCGGCCGACGTTGTATGCCTACGGCGCTCATAGCGAACTCCGGCAACGCATCGGACAGCAGGCAATTCTGTTCGGACTTTCAGCGGCTGAGTATAGCAACTGCCCGGAGCCGGATTGCGGTGTCGCGGAAGACGACGTGATCGAGGTTGGAGGCTTCCAGGCACAGGTGCTTTTCACTCCGGGGCATGCGCCGGACCATATTTCGCTCTATCTTTCCCACGCGGAGTACACTTCGGACACCGTCGGTCCGCATAATCGAGTGGTAGAGCGAGGCACCGGCAGCGGCCCGTTACTGCTGGGCGGAGATACTCTCTTTGCCGGATCGATTGGTCGCACCGATCTGCCGGGGGGAGATCACGACCTCTTGCTGAAGAGTATCCGAGGAAAGCTGATGACCTTGCCTGACGAAACACGAGTTCTGACCGGACACGGACCGGATACCACGATTGCGGCAGAACGAGCCGGCAATCCTTTCTTACGGTAATCGCAAGTATATGATCTCGGGCGCAAAAATTACTCTCATCGTTACGGGCTCCATCGCAGCGTATAAGAGTGCGGAGCTCGTGCGCGAGCTCAGCAGATCGGGCGCTACTGTTCAACCGATCCTGACTAGAGCGGCGATGGAATTCATCACTCCGCTGACGCTGCAAGCGCTTGCCGGGCAGCCGGTAACTACCGATTTGTTCGATCTTAGAAGTGAGGCAGATATCGGGCACATTGCTCTTGCAGATACTGCGGATGTCGTGCTCGTCGCCCCGGCAACGGCAGACTTTATCGCAAAGGCTGCTGTCGGCATTGCGGATGACGTTGCGCTAGCGGTGTTGCTTGCAACTAAGGCGCCCGTGGTAATTGCGCCCGCAATGAACGTGAACATGTGGGAGAATGAACGGACGCAAGCCAACGTCGAGCGGCTGCGTGCGCAGGGCGTGTCGTTTGTGGAGCCTGGGGTTGGCGAGCTCGCCTGCGGGTGGCAAGGCGCCGGTCGCTTCGCCGAGACGGCGCACATCGTAGAGCATTTGCAAGACGTGCTGACGCCAAACGATCTGGCAGGGAGCCGCGTCATCGTCACTGCCGGGCCTACCCGCGAGCCAATCGATCCGGTCAGGTTTGTCAGCAATCGGTCGACCGGTCGTATGGGCTACGCGCTGGCTCGAGTCTGTTCGTGGAGTGGCGGCGAAGTGCATCTGGTCTCCGGTCCTACCGAGCTTGCCGCTCCAGCAGGAGTAAAGGTGCATCACGTACAGACTGCCGAGGAAATGCGAAACAAGGTCTTCGAGCTGGCGCTGGCGCCTGCCACGGAGCAGCTTCGGAGCCAATTTGTCTTCATGGCTGCGGCGGTGACCGATCATCGTCCGGCACAAGTCGCCGAGACAAAGTTGAAGCACGATAAGACGAAAAGCTACGATTTGCACTTGGAACCGTGCCCGGACATTCTTGAAGAGCTTGGACGTCGGCGGACGGAGATTGCCGAGGCCTCGAAATTGCGGATCAAGCTGATTGGGTTCAGTGCCGAGGTCGGTGATGAAGACGCGATACTTGGCTGGGCACGTCAGAAGCTTGAACGTAAGAACGTGGATCTCATGGTGGGCAATCCGGCAGACGAGGCATTCGGTAAGGAGACGAATCGCGTGTGGTTGCTGGAGCGGGGAGGGCGGCAAGAAGAGGTCGCGACCGCCGATAAACAATATATCGCGGGCAGGATTCTTCGTGCTGCGCTCCGAGTGTAAACCGATTGCGATCGAGCATTGCCGGAGTCGGGCTACCCGAAGACGTTCGACGCGTGCAATTTCATATTCGCCGGGAGCATAAAGCAATGGCATCGGAACTGCTTCGCGAATTGCGTGCGCACCTACAGCTCCTTCAGGTAGAGGGACTTCCGGAAGCTTGGTTTCAGAGCGAGGTGGCTACGTCGCAGATGCCTCAGCAGGCGCTTACTGCGAGCAACCGAGCTGACGAGGCGCTTCCCGCGGAGCGTGACGAGGCGTGGGAGCGCCTTGGTTCGGCCGTGAGCGGTTGCACTAAGTGCCGTTTAAGCGAAACACGGTGCAACACCGTGTTCGGTGTGGGCAACCGAAATGCGCGTCTGGTATTCGTCGGAGAAGGTCCGGGTGCCGATGAGGATCGGTTAGGTGAGCCATTTGTCGGTAAGGCGGGGGCGTTACTGACCGCTGCCATCGAAAAAGGAATGGGGCTACGCAGAGACGATGTCTACATTTGCAATGTAGTGAAATGTCGCCCGCCGCAGAATCGCACACCGCTCCCTGATGAAACAGCAAGCTGCGTGCCGTACCTATACGAACAGTTGGAGCACATCCGCCCCGAAGTGATAGTCGCCCTTGGCGGCCCTGCGCAGCAGGCACTGAGCGCAGTCGCAGGCGGTATTACTCGGTTACGCGGCTCATGGTTAGAGTGGCGAGGCATTCCGGTAATGCCGACCTTTCACCCGGCGTATATTCTCCGAAATCCCGCAGCAAAACGGCCCTTTTGGGAAGACCTCCAGGAGGTCATGCGGAGACTCGACTTGCCGGAGCCATCCCGCCCGACGATGTAGCGTCGTTTCCTCACCCGAAGTAGTTAGCGCAGCGGAATCGCTTCTTGTGCGCAGCGGTTGGTTGTATGAAAGATGCTACAGTAAATACCGTTCGATTTGACGGACAACTCTTGCAATGGAGCCGGACGTGAAGCAAATGCTACGCAGCCCGAAGACGACCGCGACGCCGGCGTCACGCATTTTGTTTAGACGACTGTGGCTATTGTTCGGCGTTTGTTCGCTCGTTCTGGGCGTCTTGGACCTGCCGCTCCTTGCCGCTCCCGATCGTCCTATTGTCGAAATCGTGATCAACGGTCCCATCAGCCCCGCTACGGACGATTACCTGCGCACCAGCGTCGACCGCGCGGTCGAGGCCGATGCTAGATTGCTCCTTATTCGACTTAACACTCCCGGTGGGCTGCTCAACTCGATGCAGACAATGGTTGAGACCCTCCTCGAAGCTCCGTTGCCTACGGTCGTTTACGTTTCGCCCGCCGGAGGAGGGGCTATTTCCGCCGGAGTGTTCATCACGATGGCTGCAAACGTGGCGGTAATGGCACCGGGAACGACCATTGGAGCTGCTCATCCGGTGGGTGGGGATGGACAAGATGTGCAAGGCGACATGCGGGCGAAGATCGAGAACTTTACTGCGTCGCTGATCAAGGCCATCGCCGAGCAGCGTGGCCGGAACGTCAAATGGGCGGAACAAGCGGTTCGTGAAAGTGTAGCGATTACCGATCAGGAAGCGGTCAAGGAAGGCGTGGTAGATTTTGTCGCGGCGGATCTGCAAAAGTTGATCGCTGAG
>JAGRAW010000278.1 GCA_020434415.1 Bdellovibrionales bacterium | reverse complement strand
CGGACAGCAGCAGCGGCTTTGCATTGCCCGCGCGATTTCGGTCAACCCGCAGGTCATCCTGATGGATGAACCGTGTTCGGCCCTCGATCCGATTGCCACGTCACATATCGAGGATCTGATCTACGAAATTCGCCAGAACTACACGATCATCATCGTGACCCATTCCATGCAGCAGGCCGCTCGAGTCTCTCAACGCACCGGGTTTTTCCATCTCGGGGAGTTGGTCGAGGTCGACGAGACGGAACACATTTTTCAGAATCCGCGTGAGCAGCGGACTCGCGATTATATTACCGGACGATTCGGGTAGCTATGCCCGTAGTTCGGCGTAATTCGTTCCTCCGAGCAGGATGTCTATAGCAGGGGTGGGGTTGTTTGCTCAGTACGCACTCCGGAGTAGTTCGCCATGTTGAAGCATTACGAGCGGGAAGTTGTTCGTCTCAAGGAACGTGTTACGCGACTGGGACAAAAGGTCGAGGAGCAGGTGCGCACGGCGTTTCACGCCACTATGGTAAGAGATCAGGCGCTAGCCCGGAGTGTCATCGACGATGATGACTTTATCGATCAAGAAGAGGTCGAGCTTGAAGAGGAGTGTCTCAAACTCTTGGCGCTTCATCAGCCGGTCGCCATCGATCTTCGTTTCATCATTTCCGTCCTGAAAATTAACAACGACCTCGAGCGGATCGCGGATATCGCAGTCAATATCGCCCAACGTGCAATTCGCCTCTCCGAGTTGGTGCAGGTTGAGGTGCCAATCGAGCTCGAGCAAGAGGCAAAACGCGCGAAGCTGATGCTGCGTAAGGCCTTGCTGGCGCTCGTGGAAATGGATGCTCAGCTAGCGAGAGATGTGCTCCGAAGCTATCGGGACCTTGATGCGCTGACGCATAAAGCATTGGGTTTGCTTCTAGCTCGAATCAAGAGTGCGCCGGAGCAGGCCGAAGAGAACCTGCTGGTGTTGTCCATCGCGAAGCGGTTGGAACGTGTTGGCGATCTTGCCGCAAACATTGCGGAAGACGTGGTTTACATGGTCGAGGGCGAGATCGTTCGCCATGCGCGAGACCGGATGCCGTAGTTGCCCCTAAAAGGTTCCTTGGTTCACGGTCGAGAAGGTGGCGATGGTTTCAGTTTCGCCGTCGGAGGCTCCAGTACCTTGATTCGTTTGTTCGTGCTCGAAACGAGGGCGGGGGTCGCGCCCGCGTGCTCTCCATCCGCCTGGATCGGATAGCTTCCCTCGGTCGAGAGGTCGAGTTCGAACTGCGTTCCTTCAAAGAAGGGGGGCGCACCGGAGACCGACACGTCGTTCAACAGGCATCGCAACGACCAAAAGACGTAGCCGATTGCCGTGCGGCACGGAAAAAAGCGTGCGGCAAGTGTTGGCGCCTCGCTTCTTGCTTCCGGCACGAAGCCGATGCCGACAGCATACTGCCGATTGTTGGCGATGACCAAGAAGCCTTGCCTGTCGGAAAGCACGCGGCGGCCATCGACGCTGAGTGAGAGTCGGGGAGGGGAATGCTGCAGCGCAGCTCGTATGACAGGCAGGACGTAACTGGCGCGACGTATCGGTCCTGTTCGCTGCCTGGCGATGGCTTCGATTACTTGGGAATCCAATCCGATGCTCACCATAGTGAAGAACGGACGGCTGTTGAGTTCCGGCACGTAGTGCTCGCTGACGCGACGCTCCTCGAGTGCGCGGAGCAACTGCTCACTACTCCCGTTCATTCCGAACTGCTTTGCAAAAAGCGACTCATTTCCGGTCGGCAGCATATACACCGGCGTGCCTGTGCGGCTGAGCGTGGGAAGCAGGTGCATCAGCGTGCCGTCGCCACCGGCGAGTAGCAGCAGGTCGGCTCCGGCTGCGAATCGGTCAACCGCTTCCGGCTCAAGCGTTGGCGAGGATTCCTGAAAAGTCGTTTCGATGCCTCGGCGTCCCAATACCTGCATCACCTCTTTGGCACGAGCGAGGCTTTTGCCACGACCGGAGATCGGATTTGCGATGACAGCAACCTTCATTGGTAGGTGTCGTCGCTTAGGGCAGTCTTAGGATGAATTTCATCTCAGGGTCGTAGGGAATTGGGTCGGGGTCAGCGTCCTTCGAAAGCGCAACGAACAGCGGTAGGCGTGAAGTCGGATCGACACGGTGGATGTAAACGTCTTTGAGTTGGAGTGTGAGCGCGGACTCCCAATCAATCCACCGGGCGGCTTCGGCCAGAATTACGTCCACCCCCTGTTGCTCGTTGACGACCTGAGCTAGGGCAGTCAGCTCCATACAATTGGGCGGCGTCTGTTTCATACCTCTCAGAGTATCCAACCGCGGGCCGAGATGCCAGCGCAGGATTTGTTCCCATCCAAAAAACGCCGTGCTTCTTGCTGCTTAAACTTCGGTGTCGCAGTGCTTTGCGGCGTCCACGATGCTCAATTTCTCATTGTGAGGTGACTGACCCGGTGGTACTGTTGGCTCCAAATTCCAATTGAGCTGCTCAGCCCCTTGGCAGTGTCGCGTATTGGCCGTGTCGCGATTTGCCAGTGCCGCGTTGACAGCGAGCTGTTAGAGCCACCAACCAGTAAAGACGTATGAGACAGTACCGCCTTTTTGTCCTCCTCTGCTTTTCTATTTTGAGTAGCGGTTTGTTCTTCCCCGGTTTGGCGAAAGCTGTTCCGCCGCTGTCCCCTACAAACGTCACAGCGAGTGACGGAAATCAGCTCAAGATCACCGTTACCTGGACGGCGCCGACCAGTGGCGCGGCCGTCGAGACGTATAAAATCTATCGTTCTCCGGTAAATTCCCAGCTTTGTCCCGGCAACCCGATAGCCGAGGTTGATGCCCCTGTCACTTTCTTCGAAGATACGTCATTTCCGAGCACCAGTGTCTTCTACTATTCGCTTCGTGCGGCCAATGCAGATGGCGAAAGCGCTTGCAGTAACTCCGATGCGGGAAGCGCTGTGCAGATACCGCCACCAAATCCTCCGGTTGATGTCGATGCCTCCGATAATTTTCTCGATCGGATCGATATCGAGTGGACGGCGCCCGAGCTCTCGCAACCAATCAACAATTGGCAGCTTTTCCGAACGGACGACCGGGGGTTGCAGTTTTGTAATGGGCAACTTCTGACGACGCTGACGGCAGCAACGCTCAGTTACGTGGACACCAGCGCCGCGGTGGGGAAGGTCTACTACTATGCGCTGAAAAGCGTTGGGCCTACGGGCATCAGCAATTGTAGCCCAATTCCCAATGAAGGTCGTCGGCTCGAGCCGCCACCGGTATTCCCGCCGTTGCAGGTGCAGGCTAGCGATGGAACCTTCGAAGACAAGATCAAAGTTACGTGGATCCCCCCGGATACGGGCGGTGCGGTGCTTTCGTATATCCTTCATCGGACGACGAACCCGAATGCTCCGGGATGTGGTGCGCCGCTTGTGCAGAATATTTCCGCTCAGGTCACCGAGCTCGACGACACGAACAATGTCGTTCCGGGAGTGATTTATTATTACTCGATGCAGAGCACAGGGTTGGCGGGAGTTAGCCAATCTTGCAGCAATATCGATCCCGGCCATGCTCGTGTTTCGCCGGCAGACAACTTGACCGCGACTGATGGCGATTTTCCGGATCGTGTTCAGGTGAGTTGGGTCCCCCCAGCGGGCGACAGTATTACGGGCTTCACGTTGTTTCGCAGCGAAGATCCTGCGGTGCCATGCGCGACAGGTACCTCGATCGCCAAGCTCGGTGCCGGAACCACGGTATACATCGACCGCGCGGTCACCCCGGCTGTGACGTACTACTATTCGCTGCAAACCGATTCTGCCAATGGCCCAAGTCGCTGTGTGCAGGACCCCGGTTTCGCGATTACCCAATGCACGGACGGGATTGATAACGACGGAGACGGACGCGTCGACTATCGTGCCGACGGTACGGGTGACCCAGGGTGTCTGGCGCCGGAGGATAATGACGAGAAAGATCCGAAGCTAGTTTGTGATAATGGTCTTGATGACGATGGAGACGGCGCGATCGACTATCAGGTCGACGGTTCCGGCGACCCAGGGTGTGATTCGCCGCAGGATCCAAGTGAGGATGATGCGGAAGGGCCGCTCAAGAGCCCCGCGTTTGCGAAGTTCAACACCTTCCTTGGTCAGTGGGTATTCGCCGAACTGATCAACCAAGGCACAAGCGACAAGCAAGTCGACCTGACGATCTTCAACTTGCGCGGTGAACGCATGATTGAAAGGACCGTCGTCGTTCCTGCAGGGCAGGAAGTCGATGTCGATATCAATGCACTCGTGGACTATGCTTGTGACATTCTCAACAGCGGTTGTGACGGCTTCGAGGATCTGAGCGCCACTCGCGGAGCGGAGAACGGTCTTGGACGTCCGGATGGTATCGTCGATACCTACGGACTGGTGCAATTCGTCTTCGACGATGGTGATCCGCGGGAGCGTCTGCTGGGGCGGATGAGCTTCTACCGACCTAACATCGACGGTAGCTTCTCGTTTGCGTTCGCACGTGAATTCCGCAATCCGAGTACGGGTCCCACGTATGCTACCTCGAATACCTACGACCCACGAGGTCAGGGCTTCCTTGTGCCGAACTGGGCCGAGGTTATCGCCTTCGGAAAACGCGGGCCAAACGGCGAGTTCGCTTTTGAGAACCAGACGTTCACGATGAACGTCTATGATCAGACAGGAGCCTTACGGGCGACGAAAGACTTTTTCCTGCCCGGCCTCGGTGAGTTCGACATTCAAGCCGGACATGAGTTTGTCTCCCCCGAAGGCATCGTTCAGGAAGGAGTATACCTAGTAGAGGTAATTCCGCATGATCCCGAAGCGGAGTATTTCCTGACAGTCAGTCGCTACAGCTCGAATGCGCCACCGGCGACTGACCCTGCAGACTACAACTTCGCCTTCGGTCTCGAAGGACGTGCAGGTAGTACTCAGCCGCTCTACGTGCCGGTCAGCAATCGGATCGATTCCATCAAGGGACTTGCGACCGAACCGTTTGTTGCAAACTGGGTAGAAGTCGCTTGTGCCTCGGATGAACCCTGTGCCGCGACGGCGATCTTCCGAAGCATTGATGGCGTCGAGCTCGGAAGACAGCGCGAGATACTTCAGCCGAAAAGCCAGTTCCACTTCAACGCAAGTGCGGTGCTTCCTGTAAACTCCAGCGGCTCGGTTGAAGTCGTGAGCGAGGGAGCGGTGGTAGTGCAAGGCATGTCGTATGTCCATGGACTCAACAATGAGCTCCAGTCCGGCTTCGCCTCTCCGGGGAGAAACCGGGGTCGGGCGGTGCAGGCCGGAACAATCAATACGTTTCTGGGTATGCAGGATGTGCTGACCGTGTTCTCGACCACGACGAGCGCAGTTGAAGCCGCTTTCGAGATTACCTCCTTCCGCGGCGGGGTCTTTACCGGAGCCTTCGGGTTGGAGTCAGGTGCAAGCTCGGCGTTGGCCATATCCAACGACGAGACGCTGAACTTCCCTCCCGATACTTTCGGTGCGCTGTTGCTGAGCACCGGCGACGAAGGTGACGCTCTGGCAGAGGTGCGCCGCATTCGCGTTGACGATAAGGGGCAGGTCGATTTTGTCATGCCGACCTTGGTGAAGTAGTGCTGGGGTGAAGTAGTGCCGGGGGAGCTCTGCGGTAGTGAAAATTCGAGAGTGAAGCGGTGCAATGGCGAAGTACTAGTGGGGCGATTCGTTAGTTCGCACAATGAGTCTAAGGCCTATGGGAGTCTAAGGCCTATGGGAGTCTAAGGCCTATGGCTCGCCCCACTAGCCAAAATGCTTTTGTTTC
>JAGRAW010000277.1 GCA_020434415.1 Bdellovibrionales bacterium | reverse complement strand
TCGTCGTGATAATTGAGACCGGTCAGGAGAAGCCAAGACGTCAGAATTAATAGAAATGATACACCGCGCTTTGGAGCCATCATGCTCAAACCTCGGGGAAGTAACCGTACATCTAAAGCAGCGTCCTGCCGTCCGACCTTCGAGAGCACGATCGGCGTCGCAGTACCCTACAGAATCTATATGGAGGTATAACCGACGTTTGAGGCATTTACGACGCGAGTCACCGCTTCTTTCGCATCAAAACCGCGACAAAACGGTATCGGGGGAGCAATGGCTATCAACCCGTTGGTTGTTGCTGGTTGGCTCCGCAGGAGAGATGCGCCCGTTATCTCCTTGCCGCAATAATGTGCACGATTGTTTTCGGAACTGAGGCAAAGTCGCCTCAACGGTAGCCTATACCGGGAGTATGACTTCACCAACCCATTGTTCCTTGCGTGTTCATTCCTACTTTCTACTTGTTCTCATTCAGCTCGGTCTTTTCGGAAGCTTCTGCCCATCGGCTACTGCCGAAGAGGCACTGGGATTCTGGAACACATATTTGAACCAGCTGAATGTCATCGAGTGCTCGAATCCAGCGGCAAAAACCACCACCGTATCGCTTGAGGTTCGCGATCGGGTAGCGCGGACGCTCGCCGTGTTCGACCTAGCTATTCCGGCGGGCGGCAGTGCGCACCAGATGATTCCACTTGAGGGGTTCAATAGCATGATTGGAACCTACCTGGTTCGGTCAAGCGGTGGGACTGCAGTCGCCTGTCATACCATGGTCTATCGAGCTGCCACGAATAGTGGAGAAATAGTCGATTACGCTTACGCTCTGCAAACACCCACGCCGCTCTACGGACAGAAGAGCGGGATCTTCAATTCGATGAACCCGGATCCGTCTCTCGGCTCGGTGCTCAATTGGTTCACACTCTACAATCCAAACAGTGTCCCGATGGACTTCGACATGGGGGTCTATGCACTTGACGGTGACCGCAAAGCCGATCTCTCCGGCGTCATACGCCTCGCACCTGGGGAGCGGG
The DNA here is from genome assembly GCA_020434415.1 of Bdellovibrionales bacterium. Taxonomy (GTDB): domain Bacteria; phylum Bdellovibrionota_C; class UBA2361; order SZUA-149; family SZUA-149; genus JAGRAW01. The sequence goes on along the minus strand of JAGRAW010000277.1, from coordinate 4,774 downwards.
TGGATGTTCCGCTGGGACATCCGCAAGGGCAGCAGACTGGCTTATATGTCCTTCATCCGAAAGACGTGAAGAAACCGTATTATGCATTCCTTGTACGATACGGAGTGGGAGATCGCAGCTCGCTGTTTGCCTTTCCGCTTCACGCACGATCCACGGTCTGTGATACCGGATTCGTGCCGGCGCACACGATGGGGCCCGCGACGAACTGGGCCGAGCTGGCAAACCCGCACAATGCCACGTCTACAGTCGAGCTCGAAGTGTTTGTCGGTGACGGAACGCGTCGGCATCATGAGGTTGTCGTTCTACCCCCGTATACCCAGAAGCACTTTTATCTCAACAAGTATCTTGGTGAGCAGACGACCGGCGGCTTTCGAGTGCGTTGCCAAAATGCGAACATGGCAGGCTTTCTCGCCCAGAGTATGTTCTATGGAAAGGTGGCGGAGGGAGTACCCGCCGTTACTTGGGGGTATGCGACGCAAGCCCCTCTTTCCTCCACGCAACAGCAGTGTCCTCTCGTCACATCCTTCAACACGAATCTTCGAGCGGCAAACTGGCTCAATGTGTTCAATCAGTCGCGTACCGCCACTCAAGTGCAACTCGGGATACAAGATCCTCTCGGTGTGAAGCACGGGCAGTCCACTACGGTGACTATTCCCCTCGGCGCTCGCTACGACTTTCCTATCCACGCTCAGGAGCGTGTCGGCAATACCAGCATCGGCATGGCTGCAGTCTCTGGTGCAGGGAGAATTGCGACGGAATTGCTCCGGGTCTACTACGGCGATAGCGGTGCCGTAAGCACGATCGCGGCGCTCCCGGGAGTCGAGGCAGCATGCTCCGATAGCCCGTCCGGTTCGTCCGGCTCGTCCGGCTCATCCGGTTCGTCCGGCTCATCCGGTTCGTCCGGCTCATCCGGTTCGTCCGGCTCATCCGGTTCGTCCGGCTCATCCGGTTCGTCCGGCTCGTCCGGCTCGTCCGGCTCATCCGGTTCGTCCAGCTCATCCGGCTCATCCGGCTCGTCCGGTTCATCCGGTTCGTCCGGCTCGTCGGGATCGTCCACCTCCTCCAGTGGTGGAACTGTCGGCGGTAAGACCTACACGCCGACGTCCCTGCCGACGACGATTGAACGGTATGTTTGCGACTGTCAGGCGGGTGCTGCGGCAGGCTGTCGTCCCGGCGCAGACACGAACGACGGTAAAAGTGCGACGACGCCTTGGCGGTCACTGAGTAAAGCCATGGCACACTACAACTCGATGGCTGCCGGTGGGGTGGTGGCGTTGTGTCGCGGTGGATCGTTTGTTACCGCTCAACCGTATTCCATCTATAATCCGGCCTGTCGAGCATCAAAACGGTGCGTCCTACGGGAATACGCCCCTGCGCAGGTACCGAGTAACGCAGCGAAGCCCATCATCCGCAATGGCTCTGACGGCGTGTTTCACTTTCAAGACGGCGGGGCCCCCGACCACGACGAGGGGTATACCATTGCAAATCTCACGCTGAAGGGCGGCGGCAATGCGTCGGCTGTTCAATTCTACAACGATGTCGATGATGTGCTGCTGGAGAATCTGACGATCGATGCCTTCAATATCGGGGTACAGATTTCCGGCTACAATCAGCCGGGGGTCGGAACGTCGAGCGAGCAATCACGCATCGTGCTACGCGGCTCGACAATACTGAACAACGGTGGACAGGGCTTCCTTGGCGGTTGCACCGACTGTGTGGTCGAACACAATGTCTTCCAGAACAACGGGTTCGGAAAAGCGATCTTCAATCACAACGTGTATTGGAACAGCCTGGGGGCCAATCAGGAAGTCGTCCGCAGAGGTCGAATCAGCAACAACACGCTCTTCGAGTCGACGAAAATTAACGGTCGTTGTCAGGGGGTGTCGCTTGTCGTCCACGGGAAGCAGGAGAACCTGACAATTGAAGGGAACACCGTCTATGAGCGGCCGGGGACGGCGGATGGACATTGTTGGGGCATTGCCGTCGATGGCGGCTATGCGACGCCGGAGTATTTTACCGGGCTTCAGATTCGCTCGAACGTCGTAGCGAATGTTGGAGGAATTGCGATTGGGTGTCAGGCATGTGCCAACACCGCGATCGAAAACAATGTCATCCGCGGAGAAGAAGGGACACTCTCGTTCGGCATCAAGGTGCCGGATAGAAATGCCCTCGCAGGAGACGGGCCGACGCAGAATGTCATGATACGCAACAACTCGCTCTTTCTTACCGGCGTTTCGCCATCGGCAATCGCTATCGACGCCGGCTCAGGTACTGGCCATCAAGTGGTCAGTAACGCCATTCACTATACCGGGACGAGTAACCAGTTTCGTTGCTTCAACTTCGGGTCCGGCACACAAGCAGTGCGAAGTTCGGATTATAATATCTGCTACACCCCCAACAGTCCTTCGGCGCCGTGGGGAGTCGGCTATGGGAGCTCTCCGTCGCCGCTCGCCGCTTGGCAGCAAGCGACCGGGAAAGATCTTCACTCGCGGGTGGTCGCCCCCGGTTTCCGCAACCCTGCCGCGTTGGACTTTCGTCCTGCGTCTTCGCAGGCAGGGGTCGTAGGCGCAGGGCATCCCGCATTGAGCACTCCGCTTGATGCGAGCGATGCGCGACGTGATGCTGCTCCTGATGCCGGCGCATGGGAGTATCGCTAGCCTACATTTTTGCAGCAGACTGATGAAGCAGGGTGCTAGTAAACTCCGCTTTTTTGATTTCCCGTTTCCCGACCTTGCCTTGAACTCCCCGTTTTGAGAGCAGCTTTATTCGTGGATAAGCTCTTAATTTTTTACGGATTGACGGAATGGGACACTAGCTTTTGCAGCCTAGCGTGGGGCTGGAATTCTTCGACGGAATCTGTCGATAGACTTGAGTCGAAACTGATTCCTGACCCCAGCATAATGATATTGACGAGCGGTTACTGGTACAACAACCCAATCGTCACCGTGCAAGAGCGAGACTGACTCCCTCGGACTTGCAACCCACAACCCTAGTGGACTCAGGCCCGGTATGGCTCCCCAGCCATACCGGGCTTTTTTTTGGTCGCTCGGCAAGTGCTATACCTTGCTGATAGCTAGGAGCTACATGTCTACGAGGACCTAGCACGGCTGACGTGAGACGGGAACCGTGGACGGCTGCCGTTCAACGTCTTACGTCGAACGTTTACGTCGACGATTATATGGCGGTGGCTGCTATTTCGGAGCGCGATCTGACGGCCGTTCATTCGAGAAGCAGCGGGATACGACGTCTGATGCGATACGTTCGCTCAGGGTCTGTGCTATGACTTCCTCGTCCGAAGTGAAGGGCGTGTTCAGTCGAAGAAAGTATGCCTTCACTGCGACCGTCCCGCTTCCGTTCGGGAGCTGGAGATACAGCCCACCAACCCCGATTGCTGTTCGATAGCTAAAGTGACTCATGCCGGGTTCGACCGACCTACCCGCAGCAAGCGACCAGGTTGTTCTTTCCGCAGTTCGGGTCAGGCGTATCTCGCTGATGCCGTCAGTGTCGGTGAGCACAGCAAGGATGCATTGCTCCATAGACTGCTGTGAAGAGGGAAGGGAATCAACGGGTAATAGTCGTCCAACTTCGTAGACCCGGTCACACCCCGCACTTACAAGCAGGGCTAGACAGAACAGCAGTCGCCGGAAGGTTCTCATTGCCGCGTCTTCTTCCACGGAACCGGGGGATTCTGTTGGGGACCGGATTCGTTCCAGTTCCTCGAGCCATGCCAGCGGCCTTCACACAAGAGAGCGATAAGCCCGCCAAGGATGTTCGACGGCAAGTAGAGCGGTCCGAGAAGCTCCCCTTGTAAGGTGTGCTGCCGTTCGTGGAGTCCGATAGGTACTCCCTGTTGCTCAACTTCCGGACCCATGTCGCGATTGTAGGAGATGGTATTGCCGAGGGTCACGGCAGAGAACGTGAATGGATGCCGTTCAAACTGTATTGCATTATTCCCGAAAGTGACTCGTGCACCAAACGGCAAGCCGACAGCCCCCCACAAGAGACCGACCACGGTGTTTGGAAGATTCCATAGTTTACCCGGCGCACTACCCGAGGCCGGCTCCGAATGGTGCCGCTCGGCGCCTCCGCCGAAATCAGGCAACGGCTCGATACGGGCGGGGGTTGGAGTCAAAGGAGGCTCCCCGTCGAGCCCCGGGCCGTTCGAAGATTGATTGCCGTAAGGCACTGAAATCGGTGGGATACTCATGTCGCTTTTCTTGTCTGTAGTTCTTCGGCGCTGGTCTGACCGAGGCATCGACCACGCCTTACTATAGTAGTCGTCGCTTCTCAGTAAAAGTTTCCCATCGTCACGTTCAGCGACTCCGGTACTTCGGAACCTCCGTGTTCTTGATTAACATGCAAATTAGTGCGTAGATCCCTATCTTACGATTCACCTCGATCCTTCTCTTTTCCTTGTTCTTGGTGTTGCCGCCTCGGTGCCGGATGTCGCTGGACGTTCGGCAGTGAGGGAACTTTTGGTTTTTGGAGAAAGGACGACAATGTGTGGACCACGGAGTCTGGCGTTTTTATCGTATGTTGCAGTGGCGTTATATCCGGTGATCTCGAAGCCCGTGCTTACGCGTTTGGGGCAGCTCGAAGGGACCGCCGCAGTGTATGTCGTCTCGACCGTCGGTCTGTTGGTGCTCTTAGGCGCCAGCAGCTCGCTTCGAGCAGAACTGCGAGCGCTACCACGCCGCTTGTGCCTACGGACCGCGTTGTTGCTCCTACTTGCGCTGGCTGCAAACAGCGTGGGAGCAATTTCCTTCTACCGCGG
>JAGRAW010000276.1 GCA_020434415.1 Bdellovibrionales bacterium | reverse complement strand
ACCTTGGTGTGCCGGTTTACATCCACCAGGAAGTGCTCCCGGACTACGGAGCACGTCGCGGGAAAGGTGAGGCGCTGTGGAAAAGCCTGTATGTCACCTCAGGTGACATTTTGCTGTGGGTCGACACCGACGTCAGCAACTTTCATCCTCGATTCATTTACGGCCTGATGGGCCCTCTGCTGAACCGTCAGACTTTGCAGTTCGTGAAAGGCTTCTACCGCCGACCGCTCAAGACCGGCGCCGGCGTATTGCAGAGTGGGCGAGGTGGTCGCGTCACGGAGCTGACTGCTCGGCCACTGCTCAATCTGTTCTACCCCGAACTGTCGGGTATCATCCAACCGCTCTCCGGAGAATACGGCGGAAGACGCAAGGCGCTCGAGCGCGTTACCTTTACCTCCGGCTACGGAGTGGAGACCTGCGTACTGATCGATATTTTTGAAAAGTACAAGCTTGCCTCCATCGCTCAGATAGACATGATTGAACGAATCCACAACAACCAGTCCTTGGGCGATTTGAGCAAGATGTCGTTCGCGATTATCCAGACCTTGTTCGGTCGCCTCGAGCAGCGCTACGGTCGAGCGCTGGTCGAAGATGTAAACCGGACGATGAAGCTGATTCGTCACGATCCCGAGCGCTACTATCTTGAAGTTGAAGAAATCGCGGAAAAGGAACGTCCTCCGATGATCGAGCTGCCGGAATATCGCGCTCGCTTCGGTATATCCGATCCCGCACCAGCCATTACAACGAGCGGCAGTCATCCGCATGAACCTCACACTCCTTTGTATCCGGCACGGCCAAACTGACTGGAACGTCGAAGGCCGCTACTGCGGCCAGACCGACATTTCCATCAACGAAGCCGGCCGAAAAGCCGCCGAGCGACTTGCTCAGGAACTGAGCACGGAGCAGCTCGATGCCGTCTATGCCTCGGATTTGCAGCGGGCTGCGGAAACAGCCCGTATCCTTGCGCGCCCGCATGGCCTTGAGGTTCAGATTGATGCGAGATTGCGCGAACTTGATCAGGGCAAATGGGAAGGCTTGCTCTTCTCGGAGATCAAGGACGTCTATTCCGAAGAATTGGCGAATCGAAAACTTGACCCGCTCTCTTTTCGAGCACCGGACGGCGAGACCGTTCAGGAAATGCTCGAACGAGTCACCGAGGCGATCGAAGAGATACGCCGGAGGCATCAGGCGGGTGGACGAGTTCTCGTCGTCGCACACGGATTTACGTTGGCACTTGTTCGAGTCCGGTATATGGGAATCGAGCTTGCCCGAGCGTGGGACTACGTGCCCCCGAATACCGAGGTCGTTGAAATACATCTATAGGTCGTCATGTTCACGCTCCACGCATCCGGTCCTGTTCCTAGCTATAATATCGGATTTGTCTCCACCCGCTTTGCCGGGACCGACGGCGTCTCGCTGGAGACGGCCAAATGGGCCGAAGTGCTCGCCGGGCTTGGCCACAAATCGTTCTACTTCGCCGGACTGTGCGATCGCCCGGCGGAGGTGTCGATGGTTGTTCCGGAGGCGTTTTATCGGCATCCCGAAGTCCTGGCTCGCCATGAACGATTTTTCGGCAGTGAAACTCGTTCACGAGAAGACACGTTATGGGTGCATACACTCCGCGACAAATTCGTCGAGGACCTCTACCGCTTTATCGAGACGTTCTCGATTGATTTGTTAGTCCCCGAGAACTGCATGACCATCCCGCTGAATATTCCGCTGGGACTTGCCCTGACCGAGGTAATTGCCGAGACGGGAATACCGGTAATCGCTCATCACCACGATTTCGTTTGGGAGCGAAAAAGATTTTTGATTAATGGCGTCAACGACTACATCGACAAGGCTTTCCCGCCGGGCCTGCCGTCAATTCAGCACGTCGTTATCAACTCGATTGCTCAAGCAGACTTGGCGTCAAAATGCGCTGTCTCCTCGACAATCATTCCCAATGTCATGAATTTCGAGCAGTGCGAGGTATTCCTTGACGGCTATGCCGGTGATCTCCGAAGCCGACTGGGACTTTCCGCCGATGACATCATGGTGCTCCAGCCGACGCGGATCATCCAGCGCAAGGGCATTGAACACGCCATCGAGCTGGTGAGTCGGCTCGGCAGCAACGCGACGTTAGTTATCTCGCACGCCAGCGGCGACGAAGGAGATGCCTACGCGAAGCGGGTAAGGGACTACGCGGAGCTGCTCAAAGTGCGGACCATTTTCGCGGAGCACTTGGTTGGCGAACATCGCGGAAGCAACGCCCAGGGCGAAAAGCTGTATAGCTTGGCGGATATGTACCACCAGGCTGACCTGGTCACATATCCTTCGGCATACGAGGGATTCGGAAACGCTTTTCTGGAGGGCGTCTTCTACCATAAACCCATGGTGGTACAGAACTACACGGTCTACACCGCCGACATTCGACCCAAAGGATTCAGAGCAGTCGAGTTCGACGAATACGTTACCGATGCTACGGTCGCCCAAGTGCGCGAGGTACTCGCGGACAAAGCTGCCCGAACGGAAATGTGCGAACGAAATTTCGAGCTCGCTCGCAAATATTTTTCGTATCCGACCCTGCGCTACAAGCTCGCGACCCTGATCGCAAACGCGTTTGGCCCGGAAGAACAGTCGGACATCGAACCGGCTGCTACCGAGTAATCAGTTGAAGCTCCGTTGTCGGGCGCCCGTGTTCCCGACAAGTTCCAAAGCCGACACTCGGGCAATCCCGTAGAGGCTTGTGGAGAACGAGCCCTGATTCTTTACCTGCGGTCCTCAACCGTCGATACCCTCGTTAGGGGAACGACTAGCGCTCACGCCGGTTTCTTTGATACGCAGCGTGGTAGGCCACAGCGCACGGGCAGCAAGAGAACTGTTTTCGTTGCACTGGAAAGCCCGTATGCTGTAGCTGTTCGCATCCGTCTGAAGTCATCATCAACGGCGCTAATCGATACTGAGTAGCATTTGAGTAGCAGCAAAAGTCAGCAACCGCTCAGTCGAAGCGCAGCGGCCATCTTGGTAGTGATTCGCTCGAATCACATCAACAACCAGCTCCGCATGGCGCTCAAAACCTTGGGCTTCGCCAAGTTGACCTCCGTTGCCGCCCATAGTGCCGGCTTGGAGCGTTTGAAATCGCTCTCCTTCGGACGAAAGTATGACTTTGTCCTCTACGACGCGAAAGATACCGACATGCCGGCAGTTGAATTCGTGCAGAAAGCCGTGGAGACCGAACCTGACAGCATCTTGATCGCAGCGTCTGCCGAACCCCGGATTGACGACGTGTTCGGCCAACTTCGTGCCGGCGCTCGCGGTTTCCTCGTCCTTCCGTTTACACCGGAGTCGCTGGAGCAGGTGGTATTCCGAGCAATGGAAGGCCCCCCCTTCTCGGAGTCTGTGCTGCGAGCGCCCGACCGGAATGCCGCGCTTGTCGGCTGCGTCCTCAACAACCTGTATCGACTGAGCGTCTTGATGCGCCAAATTCGACAGTATCCGCATGTCGGAAAGGATCTTCCGCGCTACCGGCGAGCCTTTTCAGAGTCGATGGACTTGGCGCTTACCTTCTGCGAGGCGGGCAAAGAGCACGAGCTTCGGGAGAAAATTCTGGAGGAATGCGTTGCCCGCGCAAACGCCGCAGCATCTCGTCTGGGACGAACACGGTTGAAGCTCAACAAAGAACGCGCAAAGAAAGGTGGTTAACCGTTCCGGCGCTCCAACTCGAACCAGATACGAGTCCCCCGCCCGACCTCGCTTGTCACATTGAATTGAGCGCCATGACTGTCCAATATTTCCTTCGCGATCGCCAAGCCGAGCCCGGTGCCGCCGGTGCTTCGCGAGCGGTCTTTGTCAACGCGGTAAAATCGCTCAACCACATGGGGCAGATCCGACTCCGGAATTCCGATGCCGGTATCTGCTACGGCAATCTCGACTGTTGCCGGTTTCTGTTCGCAGTCAAGGCGGATAGTGCCTCCAGCCGGTGTGTAGCGGAGCGAGTTCGCAAGTAGATTGGAAATAGCTCGATCCATCAGCGCACGATCCGCGTACACATTCACCTTAGCCTCTCCGTTTGCCACATATAGCGAGACGCCCTTTTGGGAGGCACGCTGGACAAACCGCGCCTCCAAATCGCGAAACAGCTCGTTCAGCGGAAATTCTTTCTTCTGCGCCCGTCGCCCTTCGCTCGGCCGAGCAAACGCCGTCAGCATATCCTGAATCTGCAAGGTGATCGCCTGCGTGTTTCGTAAGGCCGACTCGAGAAAGTCCCTGCGCTCGGTTGCGGACAATTTCTCCTCTAGCGTGATCAGCGTCTCGATATAGCCCTGAATCGCTGTAATCGGCGTTCGCAGATCATGCGATACGTCGGCAATCAGCTTGCGCCGTGCCGCATCTTCCTTCTCCCTTCGTGCCTTCTCCTCCTCGACACGCCGCTTGAAGCTCCCGATGGCGTCTTCCACACTGAAAGCGGACGAGGAGAGCTGCTCCTGCTGGTCGGATAATGCCTCGGCCACTACCTTGTTCAACTTGCGCATTCTCCTGAGCAGGGTCAGCAAGACGTAGCATGACCCGCCCATCACGATGAGGAGCAGGACGGTCGCGAGTAGGGCTGTGCCGGCTGAGAGAGAGATGGTCTCGCTAAGCGGAGGGAGCTGCATCTAGGAGCTCCTCGTCGGTGGCGAAACGGTAGCCGGCACCACGAACCGTCAGGATGAAACGAGGCTGTGCAGGGTCCTGCTCGATCTTGCTGCGGAGTCGGTTGATATGTGAGGTGACGGTATGCTGATATCCCTCGTATTCGTAGTCCCACACAGAAGACAGGAGCGACTCCCGGGTAAAAGCTCGTCCGGCATTCTTCGCGAGATAGTACAGCAACTCAAATTCCTTGAACGTGAGTTGCAATTCGCTGCCGTGTAGCTTCGCCTGTCGCTTCGCAAGGTCCAGCTCGATGGCGCCGCCCCCCAAATGCTGAATCGCCGGTATCCCGTCGATCGATTGAGCTGCGGGTGCTGCCCGCCGCAACAATGCGCGAACCCGTGCAGTCAGCTCTCCCATGCTGAAAGGCTTCGTCAAATAATCGTCGGCGCCCAGATCGAGTCCGAGAATCTTGTCCGACTCCCGTTCGCGGGCAGTGAGCATCAGTATCGGAGTCTGTAGCTGCTGCTCCCGAATTGCCTGGCAGACATCGAGACCGTCCATCTTCGGCAGCATCACATCGAGGATGATCAGTGTCGGCTCCCCCGTAAGAGCTTGTTTCAATCCCTCGGCCCCATCGGTCGCGACAGAAACTTCGAATCCCATGTGGGTCAGGTTGATCTTTAACAGCCGTGAGATGTCCGGATCATCCTCCACGACCAGCAATTTTCCGCTGATTTGCTCGTGCTGTGCCATGCCGACTATATCGGCGTCCGGGGACGTGGGCCTAAGCGGAGGAGAAATTTTCTGGAAATTCCGGGATCTACCCGACCGTAGCAAGCCAAGCAACTTGATAGGGCATCAGTGGGACTACGCACGTGCGCCGGACGGAGGGAAAGCGCTTCGAGGTGAACACGTCGTTTACGGCATGCTCGAGCGGAAGACTGACGCTCTGCCGGTCGGCACTGACGTTGATCAGGGAAATGATAGACTGCGTAGCATCGGCGCTCGTCAGTCGCGCACCGAGGACTGCCGAAGTATCGAGTGTTACTACCTCGAGCGGCTTTCCGTTGGGCGCGAGTGCTTGATGGCGAGCACGCTCTGCCAGCAAGCGGCTGATTCCGGCCCACACGCGGCTTGTCCGGGAGGCCGGGTCGGAGAGCGCCGCGGTTAGCGAAGTGGCATCCAGCACTTCTCGATTCACCGTTCGGTGCTCATCA
>JAGRAW010000275.1 GCA_020434415.1 Bdellovibrionales bacterium | reverse complement strand
GGAAGACCTATGCAAAATCGGGAGAACTCGTCGTTCGGCGTCCTGAGCCGGCAATCATTCCTGAAGGAGAGGTCGCGGTCTATCTAATTGCGGGCAGAGCCGATGATGCAACTGCGGGCGCATTGCAGCACTATCTGGACGTACTCGAACAGCAACAGATAACCGTTCTGTTCGGCACAGATGGCTTGCACTATCAGCCGCAACCCGGGCTAGATCGGATCGAGCAGGGAGCCGATGATGTCGGTGCACACGGGGGGACGCTCTACTACTGTTCCGACCGGGATGAGATTCAGCGCGCGATAAACCGCAGTGTATGGAGCCGTACCGTCGGCACCGGAACGGAGTTCGAGGCGTTTCTAGAGAGTCTGGCGTCGAACAACCGGCCGGTCCACAACGTCATCGTCTTCGCTCCGGCCGAAAGTAGCCCTGCTGGGACCAGCAAAGAGCCGGCTCGGGATCTCTGGTTGACTCGGCTGACGCGTTCTGCCGGCCACTATTCCGTTAAACTCTCGGTGGCCCTGGTGCCGCCGGCACTTGAGCAGCCGTATCTGGGAGTGTTTACTTTACCCGCACAGCATCGCGGCGCACCTGTGCCCGGACCAAAGTTCTCCCGGCCCCCGCTGCAAGCGCTCAAGGAGAAGGTGCTTGCAAGGCATGCGCCCTCTGCGCATTCAGCTCACGGACTCCGGGAGATAAGTGCCCAGATTGGGCGTTCGGGATGGGATTTGTTTGTGGTCGAGGCGTATGAATAGCGAATATGCAGGGCAGACCGTGAGTGCGGAGCGCGCCTATGAACGCGCCGAGCGCTCAAAGTTTCTTCAGCTTCAGACACTGCGGGCGCTGCTCGCCGCCATTCTCACTCTTTTTGTAGCCCATGCTGCTGACGTTGGTGTTGCGACAGGATGGCTGCTTGTTGCGGTCATGCTTGGGGTAGTGGCCGCCGGAATACTGCTGCGACGTGGCTATCGGTTCTGGCATGCTGCGGTTGCCCACATCATCGTCTTCGCTTTGTTCCAAGGCCTCTTTGCCGCAGTGAACTGGATTACGACGGCCTCCCCGGAGGCACCGCAGACGAGCGACTTTCAAGTTGCCCTCTACGCCGATGACTTCTTCTTGGTGTTTTTCTTCTACGTCGTTTCATTTTTTCTCACTTGGAGCTTCTGGACGCTTGCCTCAGCCGTGACATGGGAGGCGGTGGCGTTTTCCTCCCTCGTCGTGTGGCTACTGAGCGGACACCGTGACTATCAGATCGATGCGCCGAAAGAGTTGAGTTCGCTGACCTGGAAAGTGGGCTTCCTCCAGCAGCTTCATGCCGAACCTCAACATTTGCTGCTGATCATTGGCGGGATATTCATAGGAGTGCTCAGCGCCTACCTGGTCCTCGCGAACAACCGTCCGCTGTTTGGCCGTGAGCGAGTCTTGAGATCCTACGGTCCGACACAGAAGGGGCTCGCGATCGCGTGCCCTCTCCTCCTAGTTGTCGCCCTGGTCTACTATGCGCGGTATCTCAATAGTCACTACTCCGCGGACTTGAGCCGAGTGACCAACGGCGTCGGCAACCAAGAAAACCTCAAAGAAGGGGAAAGCAACCTCGGCTTCCACTCTGCCATTTCACCGACCAAGCAGCCTGCCGCGTTGGTTCGTTTGGAAGGAGACTACGCCGACAATCCGTGGGAGCCGATGCTGTACTTCAGGGAAGGCGCCCTTTCGACCTTCAACGGACAGGAATTGGTCCTCGCCGGTCCGAATTTGGACACCGACGTGCCGAATGTACTTCCCGGACAGCCGTATCTCTCGCTGGAAGACGAGCCCGGCCCCAATCGGGAGAAGGTTGTCCAGTCGGTATATCTCCTCACCGACCACAAGGCACCATTCGCGCTCGACATCCCGCGTCGCATCACGATGATCAAGAATCCGTATCCGGAACGTTTCCAGTTGGCGTATCAGGCGGTCTCACACGCGCCGGTAGCTAATGTGCAGGAGCTCATGGGCGCACCGGTCGGGGACCCGGCCTGGACCAAGGAGACGTGGGATCATTATTTGCGGGCGCCGGGAAGCCGCTCGGTGCAAGCAGAGCTTTCGGAGCACTTGCTCGAGCAAGCGCTACATGCGGACAAAGAAGTTGTCGACGAGAATGGTGAGGATCTTCGTTACCTAGCACTTGCGAAAGCGATCACAGGCGCTCACCGAGACAAGGTGATGAAGGCTGCTGCGATTGTGCAGTTCCTGTCCGACAATAGCGTGTACACTAAACAACCAGGGCATCAGGTTTCGGCCTCCGGCGACCCGGTAGCTCCATATCTTTTTGCTGAACGCAAGCGAGGCTACTGCGTTCACTTCGCTCACGCGGCAGCCTACTTGATGCGGTTGGTCGGCATACCGGCACGCATCGCCACCGGATATCTCGTAGACCTGAGCTACGCCAAAGACGGCCATATCTTGTTGAGCTTGGGAGACCGCCACGCCTGGCCTGAAGTGTATGTGGAGAATCATGGTTGGATGGTATTCGACGTGACGCCGGCAGAAGCGGAAGGCGAGCAGACGCTCGTCCCTGACGAAAAGCTTCTGGATGAGCTGATGGGCAAGCTGGATCCGGTCCAAGAGCTCCTGGAACCTGTTCCCGTCGACGTCGAGCGAAGCGATAGGAGTAATATCCTCGTGTACGTCCTGACCTCCCAGAATGCTCTTTTCGCTCTCGTTCTGCTCGTACTGACGTGGACCACGCTCAAGTGGTGGCTCCGTAACGGGTATCGCTTCGCCGGCGACGAAGCGACTCGAATCAAAAGGGGCTACATCGCTTTCGCGTCTCTGATGTCCGACGGCGGGCTACCGCGGCAGGTCGGCGAGACCCGAAGCGAATATGCGCAGCGACTTCATCGGCGCTACGGCATTGACGCCCAAGCCATCACGAAAGCACATGAAGTAGTGAAATATGGTGGGATCGCGACGGGTCTTGGCGCCGAGGTTTCTCAGGCTTTGGCGGCGGTGCGAGTCTCCTACGACAGCGCATTTTCGCGGTTCCGAAGAGCCGCGCTCTTTTTCAGCCCGCTTTCGATTGGCAGGTGGAGACGATGGTAACTCGACGCTCCCGTATCGCTCTGCCACAGGTGCTCTGGCTACTCTTGTTCGTGACCTGGGCACACCTTCACCAGAGCACAGCCGGTGCTGTGCCGGGACTCGCCACCGAGGACAGCATCGCTGAAGAAAGTCTGCTGAGCGAAAACGACGCTTCGAAATCCTTTGAAGAGCTTTTGGAAGAATCCAAATTCCTACTTCGTTCGGGCCGTCCTATCGATGCACGCGCAAAGCTCCAACGCGCGCTCAAGATGCAGCCGAGCGACTACCGGCCCCATATGCTTCTTGGACAGTATTATCTCTTCAATGTCGCGCACTTCAAACTGGCCTATCGGTACCTGAAGACCGCTGAAAAGCACTTTTCGCGGCAATTCGGAAACGATTTGGAGGGCACGCTGGATCTGGATCAGGCCGGCCAGCATGCGATGCTGCTGTATCTCCTTTCTGAAGCGGAATTGAATCTGGACAAGTACGAGGAATCGCTCGCGACGCTCGATCGCTTCGAGCAACTCTATTGGCTCGACTGGTATCCGGGCACTCGCGCCTGGGTGCTGATGAAGCTGAAGCGGATAGATGAAGCCATCAAGGTCGCCCAAGCCGGACTCATGCGAAACGCCGATCCACGACGGACCTGGAATATCCTTGGCATCCTGCTCTCGGTGAAGGGGAACCGCGAATTATCCCTCCACGCGTTCCAACAGGCGATACAAGCCGAACTCTCGTTAAGCGGAAGCGGCATGATTGCGACACCGCTGAACAATGCCGGAGAGGTTTACCGAGAGATGTTTCAGGACCAGTACGCCGAAGGGGCGTGGCTGCGCGCCGTTCGACTGCCCGACGGGTGTGAGCATATCTTACCGAGCCTCAATCTGGCGAATATGTATATCGACCAACTTCGTCTGTTCCAGGCAGAACGAGTGCTGAAAGACTTCGAAGCGTGTTTTGCCGAAGAATCGATCAGAAAAGACTCCGAGCATCGCTCGCTGCTTGCGCTGGCTCGAGGAAAGATCAAGCTCCTTGCCAACGACCTCGACGGTTCGCTCGAGCTGCTTCACTTCGCTTCGGAGCAGGAGCAGTGGTTCGGTAAGATCGGCACGAACGAGAACGACGTGCGATTTGCAGCGAATGTGGCGCTTGCTCAGGCGCTGGAAGCGGAAGCAGCAGTCCTGCAAGACACGGTCTATGAGCACTTTTGGGAACGGCTTATCGCTTATGCTCGCATACCGTATCTCAGAGTCCGCGCCTGGTGGTTACATCGAAAGGCCCGTCGGATCGCCGTCGAGGAGTTGGACGACCTCGAGGATTTGTTCATTCGGAACACTGATTCGATGGTCGCGTATCCGACGCTGGGTCGAGCGCTCGCAGGATTCAACCAGCGCTCGATGACAAAGCGGATTGAAAGAATGATCCAGAACGATGATCGCCCCCCCGCCCACTCCTATTACCGATTATATCTGGCGGAGAACTTGCTCGCACACGGCGAAGTGGAAGACGCTGCCGCGATATTCAAGACAGAGCTCAAGAACTTCACTCCACGGGATCGACTCGCTCGTGCCGAAGCGTTAGCGAAGTTGCTTACAATTGCGGAAGCCGGTCGGGACAGCATTCTTCGCAGTGAGTCGGAGAGTGAACGCACCGAACGCGTAGCCTACGCCAACGAGCTGTTCGATCTACTCCCTTCGCACGTGCGGTTCCACAATCTTGCCCTGCCCGTGCACGGCACCCTAGCACCGGTTGACGACGAATCGAGAGCACTGCTCGAAGAAATTGGCGAAGCACTGTTTCGAAAACGTTTCGAAAAGCTGGCGGAGGGCGAACGCTCCCTCGCGAGATATGGATTGGCCTTGAGTTCCGGCCCGCGCACGGATGCGGGCCAGTACATGGTCACTATCCATCTACTGGATACCCGTACGGACAGACAGATAGCCGCACAATCGATGGAGCTTCCCGCGGACGGCACCGGTGCGGCAAAACTGATCAACGAGTTTATTGCCAAGGCATTCCAGCATCGAGTAGATCCTCCGGGTGAACCGGTGCCGCCCGTGCCTATCCTGGAAGGGATTTTGTAATTATTACGAACCGTCCGCTTCCTCTCGCACGCATGACTGCGAGGACTGCGGAAGTAGTTGCGATCTCGGAGGACAAGAATGATCGGCGAAGCGATAGAAACTTTACAGACTCTTCATCAAGCTCTGACCCGTGTTATTCGTGGACGCGACGACACCTTGAAGTTGGTCCTTGCGGGGCTCGTCGCCGACGGACATGTCTTGATCGAAGACTACCCCGGGTCGGGAAAGACCACCCTTGCCAAGACGCTGGGACGGTCGATCGACTGCTCGGATGCTGACGGCATCGAGCGGCATATTCTGCCGTTCCGCCGTATCCAGTTTACACCGGACTTGCTGCCGACTGATGTGCTCGGGGTGAACGTGTTCGAGCCGAAAAGTGCAACCTTTCGCTTTCAGCATGGACCGATTTTCGCCCACATCGTGTTGGCCGACGAAATCAATCGGACCGGACCGAAGGTACAGGCAGCTTTTCTCGAGTGTATGGCGGAACGACAGGTCACCATCGACAACGTGACCTATCCGCTTGATGAGCTATTTTTCGTCATGGGCACCCAGAATCCGTTGGACCTGGCCGGAACCTACCCGTTGCCGCTGGTTCAGCTCGATCGCTTTCTTCTGAAAGTACCGATGCGCTACGTCGGCGCCGATACCGAGCTGGAGATTCTGCGCGAGTCCGACGAGATAAAGAGCAATACGG
>JAGRAW010000274.1 GCA_020434415.1 Bdellovibrionales bacterium | reverse complement strand
GCCAAGCGCGTTTTTGTCGGTTCACGGGGAAGGTTCCCGTTTCTTTGTGGGGTTTGCAAAAACCCCACTTTCCCTCTTTTCTTAGAGCCTAACCATCTAGTTGTTTCGCTTTGTCCTAACTGCGTAGCTCGTCATTCCTGTAGTTTGAAGCCTATAGCTCCGAGGGCCCTGCCTCGCTGCCCCTCTCGGGCTCGACTTCCGACAGCGGATTATCCTTCCGGATCTTCAGCGGATTCTTCCTGATTCAGTCGAAATCGGACCGATTCCGACCGGACAGCCGGCCATTCCACCATCTGGCTACGAGAAAAAACAGAAGCAGCTTAGGCTGCTTTGCGGATAGGGGTGTGCGGAATGTCGGTCTTATCCGCCGACCTCTTTGGGGATGGGGAATAATGAAAGCGAACAACCAAGTGAAGCAGGTAACCACAAAAGTGCTGAATACCGACGCTCTTTCAGGGGAGCGGCTGCGCTGTGATGAAGCCGGCAAGGGAACAGTATGGGCAATGCTCCTTTGTATTGCCGCGATAACCGCGTACCTTAAGGGTGGACAGATTTGGTTAACGGCTCACCTTTCACCTTTTCATCACATCCTGCTGTTGTTGACAGTCGGTGTCATTACGCTGTTCACCGTTGGCTGCGCCCTCCATATGGTGCTTGTCGGCGATAAATCTCGCCGAGAGCTGCGTAAAGATCTGAAACGCCAAATCGACGAGCTTTACTCGTTCGTCGCCGAATCTCAAACACGGATACAAGAACTGGAAACACGCACCATGCGTCACGCAGGCGTCATTCGACCTCGGGGCATTAACAGCCTCGGCGCCGCACGCCGTATTGTCGCCGCGATTCGGCGCCGGGCGGATGAAGTAAACGCCCTACTTTCGACCCGAAACAAGTATGACCTGATAGATGCCCACGAGCTGCTTTGCCAAGAGTTGGACGTGACAGAGAACGCCGTGGACAGCCTTATCGGAGCAGATCCGATTCCGACACTTCGTCCGGAAGAGTGGCTACCTACAGTGTCGAGTCTCTGTGAACAAGTCGACGCAGAAATCGAACGCGTCGCCGCCTGATAGATTTCATTTCGTTAGCTAAGACCCGGCGCGGCAGGCCTACTTCATGTAGGTCTGCCGCGTTTTTTCTTTTCCTTCTTCGGCCCGGGAGTGTCGCCACGTAGCCAACCCACCACAGCCCCGATAGCCACAAAATTCAAAAGCACCATCAGTAGGGCGACAAGAATCACTAAGTTGTGGTACCCGTCCGCTCCCCAGTTCTTGGAAAAATCATCCAGCCGCAAGATGATTGCAGTCGGTATCGCCAGCACAAACAACACGACCGACAGGATAAGCCGGCTCGCATCAATCATGGGGAGCGGCAGGAGCTGAAAGACTGCCGCCACGAGCCATGCAAAGGTGGCTCCCGCGACGAACTGAAACCGCCTCAGCGCAGTCTGAACTCCGCGCTCCCAACCGCTTGTTGCCGTCCACGTGATCCCGAAGACTTTGCGTGTGACACGAATGGCCGGCGCCTGATCGATCGAGTCAGTGCGGGCGGGCACCGCGCGTGCATCGCTCGATAAAGCAGGCGCTTTCGACTTCGACCCCTGCTGTCCAGGCACTGCCCCGTTTACAGGTGCCCCATTTACAGGGGAACGTCGGACTATTTTGGGGGTAGGCGGATCGTTTTGGCTCATTCGCAGATTGTTCTATCAATTCCAAGTTTCCCGAACCGGGCACAGGGAAGCAGGCTCTAAATAGGTGCTATATGTGCAGTTCGAAGCCCGGACTCTCAGGGTGCTGAACAAGTCTTTCCAGCATCTGCTGAAGAGACCGTCCTCGGGCTTGCGATGCCTCCTATTGTAACGGGTGCGCCAATTGGGAACAACTGACTACCATTACACGAAATTCGTTGCCGTCGCGCGGCAGTTGTCGGAGCAGTTCCCGACTCTTGACCTGCGCTTTAACCATGTCGATGACGAGAGCTCAATGCGCTGCGTGCTACCCGATATCGAAGAGGGAGTGCTTGAGCTCGACCTGAGCTCGGAAACGCAAACACTGCTTCATCAGGCTATCCTCGAAATCAAGGCGCTCGCTCGCCTGTTCGACGCCTGATTTAGCCACCGGAAGTTTTCGACTGCTGTCGGTAGATCATCCGCAATAGGCCAGGCAGTTCTTCGAGCCGAGAAAAGGGCAGGTGCTTTCCGTTCACATAGAACGTCGGCGTCCCTTGCACTCCCAACGCATTCGCTAACTCGACGTCCGCCGCAATTTTCTGACGTGCATGCGGCTCTGCCAAACAAGCATCGAACTGCGCAGTATCCAGACCAAGCTCAGCCGGCAGCACTACCAACCTTTCAACCGACCACTCCAGCGCATCAAGTGCAAACAGGCTGTCATGCATCTGCCAGTACGCTTCATCTCCTTGCTCACCTGCACAACGCGCCATCTCTGAAGCAAGACAACTGTACTCGTGCCCCACTTCGGGCACCGCCGGATTACAGGTAGAGGACAGAGGAAACGCTCGCTGGACGATGCGTAGCTTCCCTTCAAACTCCTTCACCAGCGGCTTCAGATGCAGGGCTGTTCGCCGACAGAAAGGACATTGGTAGTCGCTGAATTCGACCATCGTGAGCACGGCGTCATCTGCGCCGAGCGCGTAGTCTCTGGTCTTATGATCATCGCTTTCATCGATTCGGAGGTCGTGCTTCGGAGCCTGCTGCCAGGCCTCAAAATGGGGCCTGAGATACTCTTCGTCATTTAACAGGAGTCGTTGCGGCTCGAAATACCACCGCTCCAACGCCCCCGGGCCGAGCACAGCGACCAACCCGCTCAGCAGCACCACGCCCCACAGAAACAATGCGCCAAACAACCCGCCGGTGGTCGGAGTGAACATCTCCAACAGTTCGCTAGCGCCGCGCCCGAGGTGAGAGACAGTGCCGTACCCAGGTGACAATGCTCGCCACGTGAGCAGGGCGAGCACCAAGACTATCAAGTAGATCAGCGCGCAGAAGATGCAGACGTAGCCGATTAGCAGTGACATCGCTGCGAAATAGGCGATGGCCGGTAGACCGGAAGTCGCCAGCACGAACAGTGCCGAGTGATAACGCTGATACACCTCGCTTCGACCAAATTGCGGTCTTCGCGTTAGCGGTCCTCGAATAAGCAGAGCCAACCACAGGGCGAAATAGAAGAAGCCGAGGCCGGCGACAGAAATCCCGAACAGCTCCGCGTAAGGACTTTCTGCGACCTTGTCACAGTTGAAGCTTCCACCGAGATTGCAAGCGGATTGTCCTGTGAGGTATCCGCCACGCACTGCAGCGGTATGATAGAGGAGATAGCTGGTTACGATGAGTGCAAGCACGACAAGGAGCACACAGCGCCTTCTCGTTCCGCCTGCGGTTACATCGCCAACTTCAGGGCTTGGCATTTTCTCCTCAGTGCTACCGGAGCGCGGAAACTCTTTCATTGTCGAGTGCTAGATCCTATATGCTGAACCGGTATGAATGTCGGCTTCTCAAAGCCTCACAGGAGCGGAGTATATTGTTTCGCCGGAGATGGGACCAAGTAAAAAAGCCCCGCCGGCGTTGCCGAAAGCACCTCCCGCAGGCAGACTGCGCCTGGGGTAGAAGCATCCCTGGGAAGGGTCCACACTCCCGACCGATGAACAATAAGAAACGCATACATGACAGGATACCGCCGGTAATACTCCTCACCGGTGAGCCTCCTCGTCGGTAATCTTCCTCGCAGCGGACGAGAAAGCTCGTTGGAGCTCTTGTCTCAAGTCGCCGAAAGCAGCATAAATCTAAGTGGTCACGGTAGATTTCGTCAACGTCGGCAATCGGCTCGCTAAAGAATGAAACGCTCCGCAGATTTTTTGGCGCTTTGGATCGGTTATACTGCACTCATCGTGGGCGTTTTCATTTGGTCGGGGAAGAACTCAGTAAAGACGGTGTATGACCGTTACCCCGTGTCCCTGGTCGGATTGACTTTGCCGGTTGCGGAAACCGACTATCCTACTGTTCTAACCTTTTACCGCGACGTCCTGAGTTTGGAGCAGGTTGATGCTCTGCCGTTCGGGCCCCCAGTCGCTCCGGCGGCTTTCCGCTTACCGGACGGCAAGTTGTTGCTGCTTCAGTCGGACGGCGCACACGAGCAACATCGAGCGCGCCTCGTTATTCGTACACGGACCGGAATAGAAAAGTTGCACAACGCTTTAAGCGAGGCACAACGGGCGCATCAACTGGGTCGCATCTCCCCCATCCAAGAGGGGCCGCAGGGAGATTACTTTATCGCCCACGATCCGAGCGGCCATGAAATCGCTTTTATCACTCATCGAAGCAAGCTGATTCGGCGACTTCCAAAGTCCTGATGCCACGCATTTTCACTGTTCATTCGTCCAAACCGCCCCCGCAAAGGTGACCAGGCAGTCCGAGGCAGCATCAAACGCTTGTCGGTATTCCAAGCAACGACCGGCAAGCCTCCACTGGGCTCGGCGGGCCGCAGCCAGCATCGTGTAGAGTGACGGATAGCCGCATATTCGTCGAGCATCATGATCTTGTGCCAAATGCTCGAAAAGCGCCTGCTCGTCACCAGCTACAACGCACTCCAATAGCACCCGATCCGAGGCTTCGATCTCCCCTAACCGCTCTCGACTGACACTACCGGAGTCCCCAAAGAATCGACCGATATGGGCGAGGTCAACACCTCCGTAGAGCAACACCTTCACGCCCGTCCTACGTAGCTCGACCAACGCCTCGGCCAGCGCTCCGACAAAGTCTCTAACTTCCCCGTCTTCGATCGGGCTTCGTCCTTCAAGGAAAAACCGGTGAAACGATCCCACCAGCACGGGGACCAATAACGGCATTCGGGCTTTGCGATAACAATGTTGCAGAAACGGCAGTTGTAGCTCGAGCGAATGCTCCGTGCGGTGCAGTATCTCCTCAGCGAAAAGCCGAGTCTCTCCGAAGCGGGCTGCAATCTGCTCGATCACATCCCGAGCCGCATCGACTGCACCGAACGGAGTGACGAACCGCTTACGCGTCAAATGGAAAATGCCGTCGGCGGCCTGATGAGCCGTACCAAGCATTATGATGATATCGGGAACCTCTGCACGGCTCAACGCTTCATGGACGGCGCTATAGGTTTGCCACCCCCGATGATAGTCGATGTGCGGACACATCAGAGCCGCCACGCGACTCCCGTGCGGAGCCGCCGATTTCGCAGTTCCAGCTTTCGACAGGTAACGCGAGATCGCCGCTTCCAGTTCTTTAGGATCCGCAGGATACACGCGCCCAGCATGAGCCGCTTCGCGAACCGGGCTCGCTCGGTACTGCTGCTTTAGCAGCTCCCAGGCTGCTCTTGTCCCCGGCGTGTCGAGATACGACAGCTCATCAAGATCCCGCACCAACTCCGCGAGGAGCGCTTCCGTCACGCCCCACGGAGCCCCTTCCCTCAGTATCTCCGCCAGCATGGTTTCCCCGTCGAGACGGGACACGATAGGCAACAGCTCCACAGGGAGCACCAACGGGTCTCGGGCGACTCCTTGCCCATCGCGAAAAGCAGCAAAACGCCGACCCTGGGCCTCGAAATACTGAACATCGAGCGGCCAGCGCAGCTTAGGTTTATCCTCGAGATTGATTGCCAACCGCGATACTCGGTCCGGCATCACTGCCGAGGTAATAAAGAATCTTGTGCGGCTGGCCGTTACGCTCGAGCGTTAGCGTCGCCTGCTTATCGCGCTGCAAATCGGCAAACAGCGCTTGAAGATCCTGATTGCGCTTCACCAAACGGATGCCG
The DNA here is from genome assembly GCA_020434415.1 of Bdellovibrionales bacterium. Taxonomy (GTDB): domain Bacteria; phylum Bdellovibrionota_C; class UBA2361; order SZUA-149; family SZUA-149; genus JAGRAW01. Next base: position 70 of record JAGRAW010000274.1, on the reverse strand, counting down.
ACGGCGGTCAGTACGTCGTTCTCCTGCAATCCGATAAACGCCTTGCCGGAGCCGGCCCGCAGACGGGTCA
>JAGRAW010000273.1 GCA_020434415.1 Bdellovibrionales bacterium | reverse complement strand
TCGGGTGGAAGCTCTTTGTCGGGCTGAACTGGAAGGTCTTTATCGGGCTGGGGTGGCGATCATTTCCGGATTAGGCATTCTGAGCCTTCCGGAATCGGTCAACCACTGCGAACTCGCGAAATCGCTCGATGTCTTCGCTCGTCACGTTCGGCGACGTCAAAAATCTCAAATCCACCAGCAGTTCGAACATCGTGCGGGCGATAAGAGCCGCTCCGTTGAAGTCGATCTTGTTGTTCAATCTTGCTAGGGAACTCGCGAGAGCGTGCATCCGGTAGAAAATTCCGAGTATGGCCTCTTCGTCTTTCTTTAGCTTCAGTTGCCCGTGAAGAACCGGGATAATTTGTGTAGTAACGAAGTCGACAGCTTCACACATCGCATCGTAGTAGGCGCCTAAGAGTTCGTCGGTGGTGAACTCGGGAAGTTTGGTGGGGTCATTGGGCATGACGCATAACGTTCAGGCCGACCGGTCTGGAGCCCGGAAAACTTTACAAAATTAGCTCAAGAGTAGAACGGCTCCAGATCCGGTCCAGTCGTTTGTTATGCTTTTTCGCTAACAGGTTCTTAAGTTGCGTGCAGATCACGAACGGAATGGACGCTAACAAGTAATAGTACACCAGGAAAATCGGCACACTTAAAACCCGCCCGACCTGCAAGATTAAGGCGAAAAGAGCGTCGCCAATCAGCAGCAGGTCGCAAATGTACATTGCGCTGTATAAAAGACCGGTATAGATCGCCCGAAGTGGTGCATTCAGCACCAGCGCGATAACAAAGAATATTGGCGGGAGCGCCTCCAGCTCATCGTAGAGAAATGGTGGTTCCAGACCCATGTCCTGCTCAAAAGAAAAAACCCATCCTTGAACGTATCCTGCATACGCGATGCAAAGCAGTAGCAACGTCGCCACCAACCGCCAACGCCGCTTCGTGATCAGCTCGACCACGTTGGAAAGCAATAACTTAGATTGCAATGGAAACTCGCAAATTGCTTCGTCGTCGCGACGAAATTGAAGCATAACGTTTTGGCTGACCGGTCTGGAGCCCGGACAGCACCACAAAGTTAGCTAGAGAGTAGCACGGCTCCAGATCCGGTCCAGCCGGTTGTTATGTGCCATTACTCAATTCTATCGTGTTTTTGGAGATTGTGTCGCGCGCAGAGCAACTGGACGTTCTCAGCTGTGACGGAAGTGCCGCCGCGCGAGTAGGGGATGATGTGGTCGAAATGCAGCTCATCTGAAGCGCCGCACTTGGTGCACTGGCCGGCATCGCGCTTCCAAACTTCCAGCTTGACGTTTGTGGGAATAATCCGTCGGTGATTTAGCTCGGGACTATGCTCAAACTCATCTCGGGCATCATCTTCAATCGCGTGCAGCTTGAACTTGAACACGTTCCTAGTACCGTCATGCTCCGTCCAAGAATCCACCAAGTGAAAGCGACCATTGTATGACCAAACTCCCGAAAACAGCTTTTCGTACACCCGCACTATTTCGGCTTCGCGGAGTTTCGCTTTGTAATCCTGCGCGGCCCGATGAAACTTGCCATTCTCGGTCGGGCGTCCACTGGGCAGAAACTCAGGCTGATCTACATTCTTCGGTGTCGAGGAGTTCTTTGATTTCGGCTCGTCGTGACCTTCGTAAATCAGAGTAGTGCCGTTATCCGTGATGCTATCGTTATAGGGAGCGTTGGGACGACGCGACATCAGGATAATTGACAGACGCCCATTAGCCTGAAAGTTCATGCCGCGCTGCAGGCTTAAGCCTTCACGCTGGCACATGTCGGTGTATGAAATGATTTCGTTAGACACGTCGAAGGCACATAACGTCTAGGTCACCTGCAAACGGCCACGATGACGCTAGGAATTAGCAAAAGTATAACAGGGCCGTTTGTCTGGTGCACCTTCTTGTTCTCCAGCGGTATCACGACAAGAAATTTTCCCAATTAAGTGGTTCCAAATCCTCAAGCCGGGATGATCTTTGGAGCCAAAGAAGATTACGAGCGAATTCCAGAGAACATTCAATTTTCGATTTGCTGGAACCATCTCCCCAGCGAATCCTAAGCTGAAGGTGGAAAGGACCTTCCTTTCGTTCCGCTTTGGATTTGGACAGACCGATTGGCCCCTCCACAAAGTATCGACTTTTTGTCCCGGATATCGGGTCAGTAGATCCGCAAGAGCAGGCTTCAACGAGGTTTTTAAACGTAAACTCATCCACTGCGATACGAATCTCGATTGATCTGTCATCAAGACAGGCTCGCAGTTTGATGAACGGACCATGATGATCTCGTCTTAGGAACAGAATCTCGTATGAAACGGGCATCGCGTATTGTCCCTTGAAGCAGCAGGGGACTCAAGCTGGAGAACGTCCAGGCTCACCGGTCTGGGGCCAAGTAAGCCGTTCGAATTAGCTGGAGTGTAGCACGGCCCCAGATCCGGTGCAGCCGATTGTTATCCATCTGACTATGAGACAGCAATATAAAGACCAACTCCAACCACCGCCAACCCGACAAACATTCTGACAGTAAACAGTTCTCCTAAAATAAAATACGCGAGCACCGCTGAGAAGATCGGCGTTAACAGAACAAACATTTGATAGACCCACACAGGCACATAACTGTAGGTCCGAAGGAGACACCAGAATGCCGCCGTGTTCACGAACCCGACAGCGATCAGTGTATGGAATCCGTCACGATTTTCTGAGTAGTTCCAAGAAAAATCTCGTTCGGCAAACGAGGTAAGGATCGCCGACAAGCCCAAGAGAACAAACATCGATACCGTCATGGAAGCAAACGGAGGAATGGACGAGGAGCCTTTCTTCAGCAGGACTCCATTCAACGCATAAAGGAATGGCGTTACGAGACAAAATGTTATGGCAGCCGGGGACATCTAGGCGTCTCAAGTTAGGGGATGGATAACGTCTAGATGAGCGGCGGGCTGCACCCGGTCGCTCGGCTAATACTTAAGCGGATTATAAGGGATTGTTCAGCCGTCCGCTCCATCTTTTTGTTATGTTGCTTTACTCTCCGGAAAGGCTGCGTACGTTATTGGTTTAGAGCAACCAATAATCAGCAAACTCAATACAATCTTAGCAACGCCGTCAAAAAACGCGATCCCAGCTCTTGCCGTGATGGCGCCTGCGTTACCCAAAGAGCTACCTTCGGTCAGGTGTCTCTTGGTCATATTAGCGAGCTCGGCGGCGTTAAGGTAAGTGTGCGCCTCGTTAAGACAAACAATAAATCCTGCCCAAAGATACCAGACAGCGAGAAGCACCAAACCTGTCCTAAAAGTTGAACGGTAGGTTTGCAAATCGAATTGATGCTCTCCAGAAAACAGCTTGCGCTGCAGCAAGTTAGAGAAGGCGCCTAGCCCAATGATCAATAAAGCAATAGCAATCGTATATTGCACTGGCAGTCCCAATGGGTGGCCCCGCCATTCGAAAGAACTAACCGTCAATGAGTCACGTAGAACGAGAAAGATCGCCTCGATAAAACCATAGAAAAAGTAAACGGCCATCAATCTAAGACCAACATTCAGCATCAAAGCCTCCGAGAACGGCTAGCAACATAACGGTTTAGGTCACCGGCGGCGCGAACCACCGATAAACGTTGAGCATAGCACAGGCGATTGAATCGCTATAGGGTCGCCGTCCGGTGCACCTTTTTGTTACACTGCCTAAGCGACCGGTCCAGCCTGATGCTTCTTCGCTAGGTACTCGTCAAGAGCGAGTCCTTCAGCCGCTGCCAACTTTCGATACTCTGTTTCTACGCGTTGCCTGTAGCTATCGCGTATGGCTGGAATCGAGAGAAGAAAGCCTATCGAGTCGGTTAGAAATCCGGGAGCTAAGAAACAGAAGAACGCGAAAAACGAGCTCAGAAACTCTGTTGAAGAGATAAACAAGGTTTCGGCAGGCACTCCAACCAAGGCTTCTCCATACTCTTCTTTTAGTTTCTCGTGGTCGCGCATCATGCGACGAAACCATTGAGTCCAGAAGAGTAATCCGACGGCAGTTGAAAGAAGGACGAGAAGGAGAGTCGTCCAAACACCGATCAGCCGTGCGACGAGAATAAGAACCGCGACTTCCAGAACTGGCGCAGTAAGAGCGACGGCCCACCAAATAAGTTTGTTGCGTGTGGCTTTGCGTTCAGCGTCCATTTAGGTCGGCAGTATAACGTTTTAGATGAGCGGCAGACTACACCCGGTCGCTCAGCGAACCATCTTAGCGGATGCTACAGGATCTCCAGCTGTCCGCTCCATCTTCTTGTTATACAGCTCGTTCTTACGCATCACGGTCTTCTTTATAGGAAAAAATCCAAGCACTCAACAGAATCAAGAGTGATGGCGATAGGGCTACTATCCGGGTTACGGCTTTTTGGTAAGCTTCTACTAAAAAGTGATTGCGCGTGCCTGATGCGGTGAACCATTCTGCATCACAAACTTTCGGGGGAGCGTCCATTCTGCCGCAGAAGGACGATAGGGTTTCGTTGAAACCCCAACTGGAACTGTCTAGCCACCAGAAATCAGAATTGTTGAAAAATAATTCGCGGAAATTCAGCTCACCCATTAAGAGGAAAAGCCAAAGAATGCTGAGTAGCGCGAATGGCAGAAACCAAATGGGAGTGGGCTTTTTAGCAGGTAAACGCATCATTGATTTTGCCGACTCTATTAGTCCGCGAAAGAACAGGATTGTCCAAATGAAAGCTGAACCGCTTGCGATTAGGTGCGCAGACTTTAGAGCATTGACATGCGAGACCGATGATCCGCGTAGATCCTTATAAAGCAGCGCTGCACCAAACACACCGATGATCGCGTATAAAACCAAGATCCAGAATCTAGTCGGCGTTAGTTTAGTGGAGTCGTTCGTCATTGTTCCTTGGAGAGGCGTCTTCGTTTAGCTGTATAACGGTTTGGCTGACCGGTCTGGAGCCGGGACAGCTTCACAAAAACTAGCTAGAGAGTAACACGGCTCCAGATCCGGTCCAGCCTGTTGTTATGCCCCTAATTTACGCTAATTCAGCTTCCTGAGCAGATGCACGTCGAGGTGAGGAGACATTTTCTCTTCGGTGTGACCGCCTGACGGTTGTTCATCAATCCAGCTTCTGGTTTCCGTTAGAACCTGCCGATACTGAGTAGAAGTAAGGTCCCAGAACTCAGCAAATAGTTTTCTCTCGAGATGCCCAAAGGCTGCGTCGTAAGAAATTCGGAAATCCCATTCAATTCGAGGTAGAGGCAAGTCCTCAACACAAAATCCGAGTGCGACAAAATAATCGATAACAGTCTCGATATTCGAACAACCTTTGTAAGAAAACTCGAACTTGTTTGCTCTTGCGATTTCCGAGAACTTTAACCTGACGCTATTTCGAAACGCACCGCGCTCGTTAATTAGAATTAGAAGCCCCGGGTTTCGAAGCAAGCTCGTCAAGTTCTGAGCAGCGCATTCCCAACTGCCGACATGTTGAAACAGTTTTGAGACGACGCAAAAATCATAGCGAACGTGAAAGTCGTGTATGCGCTGCACATCGGCATGGCGGAAGGTAACATGGGGTAAGCTGACAGCGTTTGCACGCGCTCGCTCTAGCATCTTCTCCGAAATATCCAGACCCGTCATGCAAATCCCAGCTTCGCCAAAAGGTATGGTCAGACAACCGGTCCCGCATCCGGCGTCGAGGCCTGCCATTCCTTGATGAAGGACGGCGATATTAAGAAGTCGTTGGACGAGATCATTTACGATAGATCGGGGAAGGAATCGGGAAGAATCGTAGTCTGCCGCAATGGCGGAGAAATCTGCACTGGTGTTCCGGCGTAAGGCGTTCATCTATCGAAGGGGCATAACGTTTAGGCTCACCGCTCTGGGGCAGGGACAGCCTCTCAAACTTCGCTA
>JAGRAW010000272.1 GCA_020434415.1 Bdellovibrionales bacterium | reverse complement strand
CCCACTGCCCAGAGCGTGCAATACGCCAGGAAATACATGTCGCTGAGTTTTCTCCCGTACAGCTCCAGGAGGAAAAACATCGAGACAATAATTTTGTAGTCGAAGTACTTGATGTAAAGCCAATCGATCAACACTGCCATGTGGTGATGGGGACCGATGAGGTGCATGGCGGCAATATTCGGCTGCACGCCGAAGTGGAGCTTCTGATCGAGGTGCCAGTACAATGCGTCGTAGTTCGAGGGGTTCAGCCATAAAACCAGGTGTTTGAGGTGTAAGAAGAAATAGATCGCACCCAGGAGGCAGAAGCCGCGTCGCAGCGTCAAGATCAGGAAGTTTAGCGTGTAGTAAGGACGAAGAAGGCCGATTAAGGTCGCTTTGGATCGGAGCGAGTCTTTGCCGTAGTTGTACGCATGCTTCGCGGCGCGGTATAGAACGATGGGAACGGTCAGGCCGTAGATGCTAAGCGTGATTGTTACCAGCTTGAGGACAAACACACCGGCGAGCATTTCCGAGAGCGGCAGATGTGTGAGGTTGATCAGGTAGACGTAGATGGCGGTAAACAGCAGGAAGGCGATTTCGAAATTCCTCGGCCTCCAGTCGATCTCGAGCAGTTCAGACCAACGCGGTCCTGCCTTGTTCGAAGCGGCGACGTGTTCAGCACTGTGCGGATAATGCTCCGTTCCTGTTTCAAGTAGCATATCGGGTCTATTGGCTGGTGAGCGCCTTTCGAAAGTTTATGAGGCTCCGTGGCGCCGGGGAGATTCAGCAAAGGAGAGGTGTTGCTGCGGCCTCGTGGGCGCGCAGCAAAAGACTAGGGAATTGCTCCTTCTGTAGTGTACGCACTGCGGCATTCGGATCTCATTCTTTCCGCCTGCCTGTCGGGACATCGGGCCGCCGATAATGCCGTCCTCTGTTAATCGAGCACCGGTTCAACAAGGACGCTTCGCGTTTTGGAACGGGAGACGCCTCTTCGCACCCCCAGCTGAATCGCCTTGCCCGCGTCGGAGCGCGCCAACGCGTCGAGCACTTCGGCTTTATCTCGAACCGGGGCGCCATTTACTTCGAGAATGAAGTCCGCCATTGCGAGGTCGACAACAAACCCGCTGAAATAGCCACGGCGAATTGCCTGTCGGGCTCCTTGTAACCCTGCTACGTCGGCTGGTCCATCGGGCTGCACGTAGAGGAGAGCGGGGCCATACTCGGTGTCGATTACTACTACGCCAATCTTCGGGCGAAGGACTTTACCGTGTTCCACAAGTTGAGGAAGCGCCTTCTTTATCGCGTTTACGGGAATCGCGAAGCCGATGCCGGCGCTTTCTCCGCTGCGGCTGATAATCGCGGTGTTGAGGCCAACGACTCTTCCGGCTGCATCCATCAATGGGCCGCCGGAATTTCCGGGGTTAATTGCTGCATCCGTTTGAATGACATCTTCGATGAGGCGGCCGTTCTGACTACGGATGGTCCGTCCCAAGCTGGAAACGATGCCGGTAGTAAGCGTTCGGTGGAGGCCGAACGGATTACCGATCGCCAACACTCTCTGACCCACCTCGAGCGTGCTCGAGTCGCCCAGTTCGGCCTCGACCAAGGTATCGGGTGGGTCCACAATCTGCAGCAGAGCGAGCTCGTAGTCGGCATCCTGTCCGATCAGCTTCACAGGATACGCCTGTCCATCGGCGAGGGTCACGGTGATACGTTGGGCGTTGGTGATAACATGGAAATTGGTTACAACGTACCCTTTGTCGGCATCGATGATCACCCCCGAGCCGGAACCCTCTTGGTACACGGGACCGAAAAAATCCATCGCGGCAGTTTGCGTGCTGATGTTGACCACCGCCCGGTTGACGTTTTTATAGACGGCGATTTGAGCGGACTCTTCGGGCGACCGTGGGGCGAGTGCCATGGGAGCGGGAGGAGGAGCTGCCTGAGCCTCGAGCCGCGGCTCGGTCTTGCCGGTGAACTGAACCACGACGAGAGCGATTGCCGCCCCAAGTAGTAAGTAAATGGCGCCCCGAATGCTGCTCGGTCCGGCGTTCTTAGGAGCTTTCAATTCGTCATTCATTGTTCGTCGACTCATTGCTGCGTAGAATAGCTGGCATATCGTCTCGCCGGAGGCGGAATCCGAACACCTATACCCCGATGAGACACTTCGGCTCGCTCGGAGCCTACGACATCCGAGCCCACGATATCCCCAGGCGAGGCGCGCACTCCAGTCTGGTCAGAGGTTTTGTCACAGGTCGTCCCTTCGATTAGAATCTCTATAATTACCGATCCTTATTTCGAGTTCATGCATGAAACCCAGTGATTCTATTGACGTTCTTAAGGCTATCGAACTTCATCGGCAAGCCCAAGAGAGAGTTGTTTTTACGAATGGTTGCTTCGATATACTCCACGTGGGCCATGTTCGCTACCTGACGGATGCCAAAGCCCTCGGTGACGTGCTGGTCGTCGGTTTGAACTCTGATGCCTCGGTGCGGCGTCTCAAAGGGCCGACCCGCCCGATTGTTCCGGAGGCAGAGCGGGCTGAGCTTTTGCTGGCCTTGAAGGCAGTAGATTACGTGCTCGTGTTCGACGAAGACACGCCGCTCGAGCTAATCAAGCAAGTCCGACCGAAGCTTCTGGTCAAGGGAGGCGACTGGTCGGTTGACCGCATTGTCGGTAGCGACTTTGTGGCGTCAATTGGCGGAGAAACTCGCTCGCTGCCCTTTGTCGAAGGCCGTTCTACCACCGATATTATTCAGCGCATTCGACAAACGTTCCCTAACTGATGGCCGCGAAAGTTCGCATACTCAACGATATCGTCGTCAATCAGATCGCTGCGGGAGAGGTCGTCGAACGGCCCTCTTCCGTCGTGAAGGAGCTTGTCGAGAATTCGATCGATGCCGGCGCGACCGAGCTGACGATCAGTATCACCAATGGTGGACGAAGTAGTATCGAAGTGCTCGACAATGGAGCCGGGATGACCAGAGAGGACGCGCTGTTAGCTATCGAACGCTTCGGTACATCGAAGATTCAGTCCGTCGACGATCTGCAAGCCGTGCGCACCCTTGGGTTCCGTGGGGAAGCCCTGCCGTCAATTGCTTCAGTCGCGAAATTGTCGCTTCGTTCTGCGGTAGAAGGTGAGCCGGGCGTCGAGCTGAGAATCGAGGGGGGAAAGCTGCGTGATGTAACGTCTTGCGAATTGCCGCGAGGAACTCGGATTCGCGTGACGCAGTTGTTCTACAATGTGCCGGCACGGCGAAAGTTCCTGCGGTCGTCGGTGACCGAGGCCGGTCTGATCCGCTCTCTTGTCGGCGATTTCGCCGCATCATACCCGCACATCCGTTTTGTTCTGATGCAGGACGGGGATGAAGCCCTTGTGTATCCGCCGACCACTCATTTTCCGGAACGCATTCGTCAACTCCCGCTTGTTTCCGGAACGGGCATTACGGTAGATGCCGTGCGTCCGTCAGCGTCCGGTCCGATTCGGATTCGTGGTGTGCTGAGTCCGCCGCTCGAGGCCGTTTCGGGAAGTGCCAAGCTACGTTTGATTGTCAACGGGCGCTCGGTTCGAGATCGGCTCGTGCTTGGCGCAGTGCGAGAGGGATTCGGCGCATTTCTAAAGGCGGGACGCTATCCGTCTGGAGTTCTGTGCCTGGAAGTGCCGGCCGAGGCCGTGGATGTCAATGTGCACCCGCAGAAGAGCGAAGTTCGTTTTCGCGAGCCTGGAGCGGTTTTTTCAGCCATCGCTTCGGCAGTTGCCGAATCCTTTCGGCCGTTAGGCCCGGAGCAGTTGCAGCCGATCACACCCCGGCTGCAGGAATCGGGAGGGGGAGTGTCGCGTAGCTACTCCCAAGCATTCGCGTTTCAGCCTCGCCCACGTCCAAGCAATCAACAGCCCCTGGTGCGATTTGAAGGAAACAGCGTTCAGAGCGTGGAGGCAGCGGCAGTAGTAGACGAGGATCCGAGCGCCGCATCGGCTGCTGTCCAAGCAACGGTCGCTCACCATTTGCCCGTGCGGCTTTCGCAGATGCGCTTCGTCGGGCAGGTAATGCACTTATACCTTGTCCTCGAAGGCGACGACCGAATCGCCTTGGTCGACATGCATGCAGCGCATGAGCGAGTCATGTTCTTTCGCCTTCGCACCCAGTTCGCGACGGGAGCAGTGGCCATGCAATCGCTACTGCTTCCGGAAACCGTATCGCTTCCTCCGGAGCGGAACGAACAGTTCGATCGGGATCAGGAAGCGCTTCGTCGTTTCGGGTTCGAATGCGAGCGGTTCGGCGAAGACTCGATAATTGTCCGTAGTGTGCCGGCAGTTCTGGCGGGATCTTCGCCGCGCGCCGTAGTGGAGGATGTCCTTTCGCTTCCGGAATGGCATGACCTTTCAAGTGGAGCAGAAAAGCGCATTGAAGCGGTGTTGACTCGAATGGCTTGCCATCGGTCGGTCCGTAGCGGACGAAGTCTCGACCGCGACGAAGTGTATCCGCTGCTTGAAGCGCTCGAGGAGGCAGAGAGCTCGGCGTTCTGTCCTCATGGTCGGCCGGTCGTGATCTTCCTCACGAGCCGAGAACTTGAACATCTTTTCGGACGCACCGACTTTTAGGCGAGCGAGAAGCCATGGCCGAACAATCGGTACTCGTCCTGACCGGTCCCACCGCTGCCGGTAAATCAGCGCTTGCGATGGCACTAGCTGCCAGGTTCGGAGCGCACATAGTCAACGCGGACTCGGTGCAAGTATACCGACATTTCGACATCGGCTCCGGCAAACCGACTCTCGACGACTTCGCTCAGGTGCCGCACCACTTGTATTCGTTCGTCGATCCGGATGCCCCCTTTGACGCTGAACTGTTTCGTCAGGCTGCGGTCTTGAAGCTGAATGAGCTCGAGCAGTCCGCCACCTTGCCCCTGCTCGTCGGCGGTAGCGGTCTGTATATTCGATCTTTGCTCTGCGGACTGGTTCGTGTGGAGGGGAACTTGGAGTCGGCGAGACGAGAAGTGCTCGATCGTGAAGCCTTGCTGGTTGCTCAGGGTCTTGACGGTGGGGAGGGGTTGCATCAATGGCTGACGAGCCTGGATCCGAGAACCGCGGCGGGACTTCATCCGGCGGATGTCCATCGTGTTCGGCGCGCGCTCGAGGTAGCGCTCGGTACAGGACAGTCTCTTAGTGTTCTTCAGGCAGACCATGGACATCAAGGGCGGTACTATCGGGCGCTCGTGCTTGCCGTGCTCCCGGAGCGCAGGCGCCTCTACGAAGCAATCAATAGACGCGTTGAGCAAATGTTCGCCGACGGTTTGATCGAGGAAGTGCGCGAGCTTGCTCGTCGCTTCGCTGTGACTACGCGACCCTTTGGTGCGATCGGCTACCGTCACGTCTTGCAAATGCTTGACGGCAGGCTGAGCTATTCCGAGACGGTCGAGACTTTGAAGAGAGATACGCGTCGGTTTGCGAAGCGGCAGATGACGTGGTGGCGCAATCAGCCGCAGCGCCTCGGATGGGAACTCGTCGAGCCTCTGTCGCTACATGCATACGTCACCGAGGAGGGGACGATAAACCCTCAACTGGAGCGGGTTATTGCGCGATTTCTGACAGAAGATATGTCTTTTGGTGCGAAAGGGATTGCTTTTTTGGCGCTGACAACGAAAGATGTGGCCCAGGTGGTTGTTTAAACGATACACCTTCCGACTCGTAACGCATCCATGGTCGTTTCCTCCGGCTTGGTAAAGTGATCCTGTGGATCCTCGAGGCCCCGAAACGTTGTAGCAGGATGATTCGGCATCGAGATGACTTCCCGCAGATGCCTCGTACGACGGTGACCATCAAAAGATTTTCGACCCTGCACGCAAACAGCTGAGCTCGAGGGCGAACGGGTTGGGCAAGCTACTGTTTGCACGGTTGACGAAGAGGATGCTGAAGGGCATG
>JAGRAW010000271.1 GCA_020434415.1 Bdellovibrionales bacterium | reverse complement strand
TGCTCGAGTTGAGCGTATATGAAGACATTCCGCATCTGAAGGCGCCTGTAGTGACCGTCGCACGTAAGGCACGCGGTGTGTTGTGGTGGGCAGTCGAAGAGATGGAGCGACGATACCGCGCCATGAAGCAAATGGGGGTACGTGACCTCGAGATGTACAACCGAGCGGTGGCGACCAGGGTCGGCGACACCGCGGGAGCAAACAAGAAAAAGAAGAAGGAGGCGGTCATTCGCCTCGAAGAGAAAGATGTTGTCGCGACCGGGAGTCCGTACGAGGGGCTGGATCGTTCGGCTGACTTTCGAAACGCGTTGGATGGAATCGATGGTGATTTGGAGCAATTGCCGAGAATTGTCATCGTCGTTGACGAACTTGCCGATTTGATGTTGACCGTCGGCCGTGAAATCGAGGAGCTGCTCACTCGACTTGCGCAGAAAGCGCGAGCCTCCGGTATACACCTAATTTTGGCAACGCAGCGACCGAGCGTGAACGTGATTACGGGTCTGATCAAGGCCAATTTCCCTGCAAGGATTTCCTTCAAAGTCGCCAGTAAGATCGATGCGCGAACGGTGATGGATACGTCAGGCGCTGAAAAGCTGTTGGGGCAAGGCGATATGCTGTTTATGAGTCCCGGTATCGGTCGAGTGCAGCGGCTCCATTCGCCTTACGTTTCCGATAAAGAAGTGCACGACGTTGTCGACTGGCTCAAAGGCCAAGCGAGCCCCGACTACGATGAGGATATCGAGCGCATGATTGCCCGCGCCGACGATGCAGACGGGAGTTCGGGCGGGTCTTCCGGCGGGGCTGGGGCGGAGGACTACGATCAGTTTTACGACCAAGCTGTACAGCTCGTGCTCGAGAAGGGGCAAGCGTCGACCTCGATGGTCCAACGGGCGTTTCGTATCGGCTACAACAGAGCTGCGCGCATCTTGGAGACGATGGAGCGCGAAGGGATTGTCGGACCGGCAGATGGAGCCAAGCCCCGGCCTGTAATTGGCGGTCGTCCGGACGATTTGTTGTAAGAGCTTATCCACGAAGGTCCACGTTTCTTCTCTTCCTCCCCAAAACACTTCGGATCGAGTCGGATACTGATCGATCCTGTCCGGATTGAAGCATGCCCTGAAGCAACCCCTCATTTCTCACGGATATGTGAGCAGAGGCACGGGACTTGTCGGGACGGGTGGGGTGCGGCAGTGTTGGAAGCGAAGGGGTATGGCAGCGGGTGGTTTACATTCAGGGCGACACGCGACGGCGGGAGCCTTGCTTATACTGGTCCTTTGCCTCCTGCTGATCCCGTCTATCGGACTAGCTCAACCGCACACTACCGCTCATCAGGGGTGCCCTAGTGACTCGCTTGTTCTCCCGCCTGAAGTTCGAGCTGCACATGAAGCTCGCTCCACAGTAGACCCGGTTGCCGCAGCTCGGTTGGCCACCAGCGCTGCTACCGAAGCATTCCAGCTCCGTCTCATCGACACCGTGATTGTTCTCCCTTCCGAGTTCAACACCGATGCAACTACGGGAGCTCCGGCTGCAAAGAGCGTTCATGAGCTCAAGCAAGAAGTGGAGGGTATTCTTGCCCAAGCCAACGAATATCTGGCCGAGGTCGGTCTCCGACTTCGAAGCGTCGAATACAAGATTTTCACTCCGGAAGGTGATCCGTACCGAGAGGCTCAAGCACGTCGCAACGCGTATGATATGCTCGATACCGCTACGCAGAACTGGCAATCATATGAGACCAAGGACTACGACTTGGTGCTGGTACTTGGTCGCGGAGCATTCGGAGGAGCCTTCGGATTGGCATATCCGGGGGTGTCTTGTCTGTCTCGCCAATACTCGGTGGTGTTTGCGACACAAGCCGGCACCGGGGTGACGAAGGAAGTCACGCTTGCGCAAACTGTCGCTCATGAAGTCGGACACTTCATCGGTATGCAGCACGATTCAGAGCAGTATCCCGACGGTCGCTCCTTGATGTGGCCGACCTATCTGACGGATCCCTTTGGCTACTCGCTTCGTTCTGCCGCCGAAGCGGAGGAACACGCCGGCATCGGACGAGTTGGAGGAGACTGCTTCGAGCCTTTCGTTTCCGCGCTAGCAGATGATGCGGATGGCGACGGCACTACAGACGACGCTGAGCGGCTCGCGGGTTCCGATGAGTTTGATGCAGGTAGTTATCCGCAGCAATTGCGTTCTCCGGTTTACGCGTTATGGAATAGCTTCCTCGGGATGACGAACATTCTTGAGCTGGTAAACCGAGCTTCCACACCGAAGGACGTGTCTCTCCAGTTGCTCGACCTGGACGGTACGGTGCTGCACCAACAACACGTCTTGTTGGCGGCTGAAGAGCAGACCGATGTCATCGTGAACGACCTACCGAACTTCCGTAAAGACGCGTATGGGCTTCTGGTCGTGCGCTTCGAGGGTGAGATTGACGGACGAATGTCGTTTTACCGTGCCGCTGCGGACGGTGTCGCCACCGAGTTTGCGTTTAGCGTGGCGCTGCGGAATCCGCAGTATGGAAAAACGGCTGTCGCATTCAATACGTATCAGCCGAGCAAGGCGGTCCTCGATCAACAGCACTCGGTGCTGAATTGGCTGACGTTGGTCAATTTGCATCACACGACAGAGCTCTTCAAAATCATCTCCTACGATGTTTCCGGCCGGGTGATCCGGAGCGTGGTGCAAGCGATAGCGCCGGGTGGAAGGGTAGATATCGATGGAGGACATCAGTTTGCGGGGCCTTCGGTGGTCGGACTGCACCAAATTCTACCAATCAATCCGGATGTCCCGTACCTCGCTCAGCTTATACGCTACGGGGCGGGAGAGGATGGCTACCGCTTCGCATTCCCCTTGGTCGCTCGTGCAGGCACGGGCCGTCCGGTAGTGATCCCGATCGGCACTCACAACGGACAGGACACCTGGATCGAGCTTGTGAACGTACTACATCGCCCCGTACGGGTGGAGGCGGTCTTTCTTTCGGATGACGGAACACTACTCGAGCAACAGTCGGTTATCCTGAAAGCACATGAGCAGCGTCATTTCGACGCTGCGTCGCTGCTTCGGGCGGCGGGAATCCAAGGTGGCTATGTCAGCCTCAGCAGCGATCGGCCCGAGGCGTTGATCGCTCAGGGGATGAATTACTACAGAGGGCGGGATGAACGAATCAGTGCAATGTATGGCTCTCAAGCGATGGAGCCGCTGAGCGTAGAGCTTGCGGGTTCCTACAATCTATTCCTCGGTATGGAAAATTGGCTCACGGTGTTGAACACTGCGTCTGTTCCGACGACCGCCACCGTACTCGTTCGGCGCCATAGCTCCATCTCCGAAATCACCGTCAAACTTCCGGCGAACGGGGCAGCACGCATCCCGATTTTCGCGACTGCGGCACTCAATGCGGCACCAGGCACCTACGGCTTGCTGACGGTGCGGGCAGAGCTGCCGGGCTCGCTTGCCGCCGAACTACTTAGACTGCGGGATTCCTCACAGCAAGTTGATTTGGCTATGCCGACCGCCGTTCGATAGGACTGCGGGGAGTGCCCCTCTGTCCTCACGACCCAGTTCTCCTTGCAGCAGATTTTTTCGTGGATAAGCTCTTAGTCCAGAAGCTGATGGCTGACCAAGGTACGATAGAGCCCTTCGACTTCCATCAACTCACGATGGGTTCCCTGCTGCTCGATTTTTCCTTCCCGAAGCACGAGCACGAGGTCTGCGTGTTGCACGGTACTCAAGCGGTGGGCGATTACCAGGGTCGAACGATTGGCCATTAAGCGCTCGAGCGCTTGCTGTACGAGTAGCTCATTGGTGCTATCAAGCGCGCTTGTCGCCTCATCGAGTATCAGAAAATGAGGATCTTTCAGTAGGGCGCGGGCAATCGCGACTCGCTGACGTTCTCCGCCGCTTAGCTGGATGCCCTTGTCACCGACCGGGGTATCCAGTCCTTGTGGTAGACCCTCGATAAAGCTCGACAAGTTCGCTGCTTCGGCAGCTCGACGAACTTCCTCCGGTGTCGCGTCAAGGCGGCCATAGCGTATGTTGTCGGCGATCGAAAGGCTGAACACCTGTGGATTCTGAGCCACGACCGAAATATTCGCGCGAAGCACATCAATGTCCATTGATCGCAACGGCACGCCGCAATAACGAATCTCCCCCTCAGTCGGATCGTAGAATCTCGGGATCAGGCTCGCCACGGTGCTTTTTCCGGAACCGGAAGGGCCGACAAGAGCCACGGTTTGTCCTTCCTCGATTGCGAACGTGAGGTTGTGCAGAATCAGAGAATCCGGGCGGCTTGGGTAGGAAAAGGATACGCCCTCGAAGCGAATGTCCCCGGTGCGTCGTTGGGGGATTGGCAACGGCGCGCTTGGCGAAGTTACGTGGGCCGGGCTATCGACTATTTCGAAAATGCGTTCGGCTGCGCCCACCGCTTGCATAAACTCGGCCCAGGTTCCGGCGAGAAATCCGAAAGATACTGCGACGATCACACAGTACAGCAAGAAGCCGGTGAGGTCTCCAAGCGTCAGTGCACCGCTGAGGACAAGCGATCCGCCGTACCAGACCGTGATCGCGATTGCCGAGTGCATCAGAAAGACCATCGTCGAGCTGAAAGACGCTGCGATTCGCGAGCGAATCACCCCCGTGCTGAGGGCTTGCTCGACAGCGGTGCGATAGCGGGTCGATTCGTAAGGAGCTCCTGCGAAAATCCGGACCGTCCGGACCGCACCGAGTGCCTCTTCCGCGACAACACCGGCGTCCCCTAACTCGGCTTGCATACGTTTGCTGTAGCGGCGGAGTCGTCGCCCCCACCACATGCTGAGAGCAACGAGGACAGGAAGGAGCACCAAAATGACGGCAGTCAGACGCAGTGAGATGAACAGCATCAGCGCAATGCCGCCCAGCACTTGAATCGAATACCGAAGCGCCACGGAGATATTGATCGTCAGCGCGCGCTGGACAATCTCCGTATCCGACGATAGGCGGCTAAGTAAGTCGCCCAGTCTGGATCGATCGAAGAAGGCGATATCTTGTGCCAGCAAGGAATCGAAAAGACGTTGCCGTAAGTCGGTAACGACCTTATAGCCGACCACCTGGAAGGCGTAGTGCCGGAAAAAAAAGAACAACGCCTGAAGTGCGAACAGCGCGACCAAGGCAATCGTGAGCAAGCTGAGATCTCGCTCGAGAGAGAGACCAAATTCCTGGTTCAGGGCCGCGCGAATAATATACGGGAAGAGAAGGTTGATTCCGGTACCGGCACTAAGCGCAACAAAGCCGAGCAACAGCAGCTTGCTATGAGGGACCGCCAACTTGAGGACTCGAGGACCGAGCGTGCGCAGAGCGTCACCCCGTTTCCCTGCATCAGGGGCTCCGGGCGAACCTACATGCTGCTCATTCGGTAGTTCGGCGTCGGTTCCGTTGGAGGCCGATTCCAGCTTAGACATTTCAGCTTTTCTAGACACAGTCAGGTAGCGACACGATGCGGTTAGGAGCCCCGTAAGGATTTCGGTTAAACACCAGCCAGGATTCCAATTTAGAATAAGGTAGCAAAGAGACAACCACGGATGCGCTTTTTGAGCAATCTACTACGCCGCTAGGAAATAAGCGGGCTCAGGGGCCAGTCGAAACACGCATTTTGGGGCGGGACCTACGAGCGAAGCTCGCTCGAACGCCGAACAAGGCGTTCGTTTCGAAGACTAGGAACCAGGCATTGCATGGTTTTTAGTAGATGAAATTTATGCTCCGTGGCCGGGACGAAGCCGGTGAAGCAAGGCCTCTGCAAACTTGATAAGCGCAGCGAAGAAACCTCCTGGAGAAGACTGACCTAGCGGACGACGATCGTAGGGCACCGGTCTCGGGAAAAGAGGTGTCGGGTCGCTGCGAGCTTCACTGAAGCGGCGAAGGTGCGGGCCCGAGTCCC
>JAGRAW010000270.1 GCA_020434415.1 Bdellovibrionales bacterium | reverse complement strand
TCGAGCACTAGTGATTCATGGATAAATCCGCTGCCGAAATTTATCGCTCCTTGCCTCAGGTCTCCGCATACCTCGACTCGGAGGTGGGGCGGGCGCTGAGCGACGAATTCGGCCAGGGGGTAACCAAGCTCGAGCTGCGGCGACTTCTTGAGGAACTCCGTCAAGAAATCAAGAATGGTCGGCGAAGCTCGCCCGTTGATCCGGCAGAGCTTCAAGGGACGCTTCGCACGCGCATCATCAGACTGTGTCGTCCGGAAGGACGTGCCGCAATCAACGCCACGGGAGTCGTGCTCCATACGGGTTTGGGGCGTTCTCCGCTTTCCCGGACAGCTCGAGAAGCGATGCAGTTCGAGGGGTATAGCATCGTGCAGCTCGATTTGGAGACCGGAGGACGAAGTGTCCGTGAGCACCACATCGAAGCGATGCTCCGCGAGCTTACCGGTTGTGAAGCAGCCACGATCGTCAACAACAACGCGGCAGCGACGTTTCTCGTACTGAACGAGCTAGGTGCCGGGCGCGAGATGATTATCAGCCGCGGGCAGTTGATCGAAATCGGCGGATCGTTTCGTATGCCGGTCGTGATGGAGCAAAGCGGAACGGTCCTGCGCGAAGTGGGGACAACCAATCGAACGCATCTGAAAGACTATGAAGCCGCTCTGTCCGAGCGCACCGCCGCCATTCTACATGTGCATCCATCGAACTACGCAATTCGCGGTTTCAGTAGTACCCCGAGCATCGCCGAACTGGTGGAGCTCGGCGCTGCTCACAATGTGCCGGTGATCGCGGACCTGGGAAGTGGGGCAATTGTCGGCCTCAGCGAGTTCGGTCTGAAAGACGTGACTACTATCGCGGAAGCGCTGAGGGTCGGGGCTCTCGTGACCTGTTCCAGCGGCGACAAGCTTATATGCGGCCCGCAGGCGGGGCTGCTGTGCGGCAGTAAGGATGTGATCGAGCGGTTGAGAAAGAATCCGTTCGCTCGTATGTTTCGAGTCGACAAATGTACGCTTGCAGCGATGGAAGCAACCCTCGCTGCCTACGTGAACGGAACGTATCGCGAAGAGATTCCGCTCTACCGCATGCTGTCTCACTCGGTGGAGGACCTGGAGACACGAGCGCAAGCGCTGGTCGACGCCATGAAAGAGTTTCCCGCTGTCGCCGCCCGAGTCGAGACGGTCGGCACGTTCGTTGGCGGCGGATCGCTTCCCGACGAGTCGGTGCCAAGCCGCGCACTACGTCTTGCACTGTGTCCTACATCGGCGCAAGCTTCGAGCACCGCATCCGACTCGATCAGGCGGTTTGCGCAGGACTTTTCACATCGACTGCGAGTAAGCTTTCCGTCGGTGATCTGTCGCGTGAGCGACGACGCCTGCTACTTTGACCTCCGTACCGTCTTTCCCGAAGAAGACCATCAACTGTTGCAGGTGCTGCGCCGGGTGCTCAGCGCCGAGGGTTTCCGCTAGCCGATGTCGCAAGTCGAAAACGTCATTCCTGTCATGATTGGTACTGCCGGTCACGTCGACCACGGTAAGACCTCCTTGGTACGTAGGCTCACCGGCTTCGACACCGACCGGCTCAAGGAAGAGAAAGAGCGCGGTATGAGCATCGATTTCGGTGTGGCTCCGTTCGAACTACCGGGAGTCGGTCGACTAGGGCTGATCGATGTGCCTGGTCATGAAGACTTCATCCGCAATATGGCGTCCGGAGCGGCGAGTATCGACGTGCTGCTCCTTGTGGTTGCAGCGGATGATGCCGTGATGCCGCAGACCATCGAGCACTTACGTATCGCCAAGCTGCTCGGCGTGAAGCGCGTCATGGCCGCCATCACGAAAATCGATCTCGTCGATCCGGAGCTCATCGAGCTGGTCAAAGAAGATGTGGAGACTTTCCTGGATGCATCCGGGTTTTCCGATGCCCCGGTGGTGTTGGTGTCGAACTTGACCGGAGAAGGGGTCGATGACGTTCGCGCTGCCTTGATTGGCCTGGTGCAAACCGTGGCGCGTTCGCATGATGCGCGTGCGTTCCGAATGTATGTTCGCCACGCCTTCTCGATGAAAGGGCGCGGCACCGTCGTGACCGGAGTACCCAGCTCCGGAGTGCTCCCGGTTGGGGCAACGGTCGAGCTGCTACCCGGGGGAAAGCGCTCGGGCGTCCGAGCGTTGCAGAACTATCGCCATGAGTCGGAGCACACCGGTGCTCACATGAGCTCCGCGGTCAATCTTCGTGACCTTGCTCCTGAAGAGCTTCAGCGCGGCATGGTGCTGGCTGAGCCGGGCGTATTTCGCGCCACGGACTCGGCAATTGTCAGTATTCAGAATACGCATGAAACGTTTCGGCTAAAGCGAAGATGCGAACTGCGGATGTTGACCGGGACTGCGAAAGCGGTTTGCCGCATTGCACTAATCGACAAAGACGGGCTCGCTCCGGGGGAGACCGGGTTTGCCAGAGTTCGCTTCCAGGAGTCACTCGTTGTCGCCGCGGGGGACCGTTTTATCGTTCGGGGTCTTTCTCCTGCGGTTACCATTGGCGGCGGTTTGGTGCTTTCCATTCGAGCCGGCCGCGTTCGACGCCGGGACCAGCCGCTAGTTGTCCGGCTTGGCCAAGCCCACAAGGCGCTACTAGAGCGCGAGGATGTTTTTGAAAGTGAGCTCCATGCAGGTACCGGAGCAGTGGTGCGCCTCGACGAAATTGCCACGCTAGCGCAGTGCGGGGCAGGGGAAGCTCGAACGGCGGTCGAGGCTTGCGTAACAAGCGGAATGCTTCGTCCGCTGGGGGCCGATGCCTGGATTATCCAAGAGCGAAGCGACGAGCTCGTGTCCTGGCTTCATCGCTCACTCTCTCGCTATCATCGGGCAAACAAGTTTTCAATTGGCATGAAACCGACGTATGCAGCGGAGCTTGCCGGTTTAGCGCCTTCATCCGCACCGGATTTGGTAGCCCTTTTGACCCAGCATCCCGACATTGTGCAGCGACACGGCTCTTTGGCGCTCAAGGAGTTCAAGCCGCAGATCAGTGCACGAGAAGCGAAGCTTCGGGAAGATACGTTGCGGATTGTCGTTGCAGCAGGTGCGCAGTCTGTCGCAAAGGGTGATTTGCAACAGGAACTGCAAATGACGCCGACAGAATTGAAGCTGGTGATCAAGCTACTGAGCGAGGAAAACCTGCTTGCCGTGGTGGGGGGCAATCTTGTCGATGCAAAGGTTATCGAAGGTATACGGGCACAACTGATCGATTTGTTCTCACGCATGACCGTAGTCGACTTGAAAACGTTCAGGGACAAGACGGGAATGAGCAGAAACTTCGGTGTTGCGCTGCTTGAACACTTCGACAGTGAGGGCATGACGAAACGTAGCGGCGACGGGCGTGTGTTGCTGCAAACATGGCGAACGAAGTAGCGCCGGTCGGCGCCCTAACTGGTTCGTCGTAGAATCGAGCGAGCAATCGCCGAGAGTAGGTCACCGATGAGCACGAGCAGGGCGCCGAGCACCACATAGAAGAACATCTCGTCGTAGAACGTTCGGGCCCGGGCATCCTGTAGCCAGTAGCCGAGCGACACTATGCCCAGCATGCCGAGAACGGTCGATTCCCGAATACAGTGTTCCCAACGGAAGAAGAAATACAATAAATACCGGGGCAAGCTAAGTGGAAACACTCCGGCAATTGCGGTCTGAGCGCGGGTTGCTCCCAGACCGCGAAGGGCCGTGAGCGGCGCTTGCGGCAAATTCTCAATGGTATCGGCGGTGAGTTTGCCCAGTACGCCGGTGTTATGGACGGCGAGCGCCAACACTGCCGGCCATGCGCTGGGACCGAGCAGTCCAAGAAACACATAGGCCCAGACATACTCCGGAATGGCACGGAGAAAGAGAAACAGGAGACGAGTCAGGAACCCGAGAACGCCCAGCATCGAAACTGCGTTGCGGCTTGCCGTCGGCAAAAGCGCGCTTGCCGATGCGAGCGTGCGAGCGGCAATGGGGGCGAGTACCCAAGTGAGCATACCCATGACGAGCGCCGCGACCAACGAGATAGCAAGTGTGCTGAATAGTGCCTCGGCGCCGCGTCGGATCCAGAGTTCGGATGCCCATCCGAGAACGCCTTCCAACGTGATATCCGAGCCGCGCAGCGCGTAAGGGACGAGTTCACCGGCAAACCGTTCGACGTTTTGCAGGCGGCGTGCGGTGAAGAAGGAGCCGGACGTGAAGCCACCGAGCGGCCAGGAAAGTAGGACCAACAAGACGAAAAACCACGCGCTGAGGCGCAGGAACATGCTGCGAGGACGGGCACGAAACAGGATCTTCAGGTCGTGGACATGGACCGTCATGCGGTCATCCTCTTTCGGATCGCGCCGCTGCAGACGTCCGTGATGGCGGCGAGTAAAAAAATGGTATACAGATAGGTCCAGACTTCACGGTAGTGCAAATTTTCGAATGATGCTGAGATGAAGTAGCCCAGAGTTGGAAAACCGAAGAAGCCGAGCACTGCGCTCGACCGTAACGCACATTCGAACAAATATAGGAAGTAGGCTGTCAGGTCGGTGAAGACCGTAGGAACGATCCCGAAGCAAAACTGCTGTAGTCTAGTCGCACCGGTGCTTCGCACTGCCGCAGTCGGCCCCCTCGGCGCTTCATCGAGCAGTTCGGATATGCCTTTGGCGAGCATGCCGGCGTAGGGGATCGCGAGTGCAAACAAAGCGCTGAGGGGCGTCAGACCGAGCGCAGCGAGCAGCAGCACTGCCCAGAGCAACTCGTGAATCGAGCGCAGCAATCCGATTGTTGCTCGCGCTACGGCGTAACCGGAGCCGGCAAGCGCGAGCAGCAGGGCGTGCTGCTTGCGACCGGGATCGAGCACCGAGCTCCACCAGACGGCTGACGCGGCGATAGCGAGCGGTAAGGCCAAAAGGAAGGCGAGGCTCATACAGGCAGCAGCGAAAACTACCGTCATGCCCGCGGCTTGAGCGGCCTTCAGCCACAGTGGTGCGGTCTCGGGTGGGACGCTGCTTTCGTAGGTCAATGCAGGATGTAGCGCTGCGGAAAAGAAGCGGAAAATGACGAGACGATTTGCCTGCGCCGGAATGAGAGCGGACAGATCGAGGTCCAGAAACCACCAGCCCCAAACTCCGGCGAGCACAATAACGCTCAACAGCGATGACCACGGGCGAGCTCTCGCACTGAGAGGTTGGCTGGCTAGCGCGTCTCCATCGCGCGACCCCGCTCGACTGCAGCCTCGGTCTGTCGCCATGCTGCTGTTCCCTTATCCGTCTCTGAGCATGGTAGGTGCCGCAGGATCCGCTTCGGTCAAGCTATAGAGCGAGTCGTAGGCTGCTTGCGTGAAGTCTTCAGGTGGTCCGTCGAAGACAACCTGCCCTCGCCTTAGCCCAACCAGTCTTGGAAAGAATCGTTGCGCGAGTTCGACCTGGTGAATACTCATGCAGAGCGTGACCCCACGCTCTCTCGCTAGAGATGTCAGGAGTTCGAGTACTTCGTGTGCACGGGCAGGATCGACACTGGAGACCGGTTCATCGGTTAGCAAGGCACGTGGTTGTTGAAAAAGCGCCCGGGCGATAGCGACCCGCTGCTGCTCACCGCCGGAGAGACGACTGACGGGCTGGTACAGCTTTTCTGCAATCCCGACTCGCATCAGGAGCTGGTAGACTTCTTCGACGACGTTCTTTTGTGGAGCGAGAAGTAGGCGCAGGGAACTGAAAAAACCGAGACGGCCAAGGCGGCCCATCAGCACGTTCTGCAGAACCCGTAGATTCGGAATCAGGTGGAGCAATTGATAGACGAAAGCGAGTTCCGAACGCAGACGGCGAAGTTCGGCTCCTCTGCGTTCGTCAAGTCGCTGTCCGTCGACCAACACCGCGCCTGCGGTGACCTGTTGAGAGCCGTTGAGAAGACTCAGCAGCGTGGTCTTGCCGGCTCC
>JAGRAW010000026.1 GCA_020434415.1 Bdellovibrionales bacterium | reverse complement strand
GTTCAATGGGTTCTCGATGCGAATCCATATAGGAGAAGGTCGCGCGCCTCGACACCTCTGGAGAAAGAAGGAAGTAGCAGGAACCAAACCTCGGTGACGGTCCATCCTGATGTAGCATCAAGTCGAGCGCGCCATACTTGGGTCGTTCTCGGAGTTTTGCCGCCTGCGTAGCGAACACATCGCCGAACATTCGATTCTCCCAGCGAGCCCGCTCTCCTTCGGCGACAGGATCGAGTCGACCGTTGGAGACATGGGTTTCGAATTGGTTTTTGTAGACCCCTTCTTGCAGCATTGCTTCAACAACAAGCTTGCCTGTTTGTGAGGGACGATCGGGGTGGAAGTGAAGGGCCACCCGTGCATGCTTGCGTAGGAGCTCTGTTGCAGCGTCGAGCTCGGAAGGTAAAATGTTGGACATCGCGAGTACGTTCGGTAGCTCGCTCTGACCCACTGTGAGGGTCGTGCGGGCAAACTCTTCGATGTAGCCGATAGCCTTCGATTGGGAAGGGGTAAGTTTCATAGCACCAATACCGTTGGATCGAGCGCCGCCGGTGTGAATGGTGGATTTCGATGGCACGCCTTACGGAATAACATGACGAGCGGAGCTCTTCGCGAAGTAAAGCCCTATCAACATTCCATCGCAAGTGGTCAACTATAAGCAGGAGAGCAACCGCCGCTCTGAATGCCGGAGTGC
The DNA here is from genome assembly GCA_020434415.1 of Bdellovibrionales bacterium. Lineage (GTDB taxonomy): Bacteria > Bdellovibrionota_C > UBA2361 > SZUA-149 > SZUA-149 > JAGRAW01. Next base: position 20,459 of record JAGRAW010000026.1, on the reverse strand, counting down.
CCGGAGGATTACGGTATTGCATGTCGTCAGGAGGCAGTGATGCCTTAGCCGTGCCATTGTAGAGCCAACAATGAGGAGGAATCTAATGCCGTTTATCGAAATAGAGCGTATCGAGGGGAAAGAACTGATTCCTGGTTTTGAGGTGCGGTTCATTCATTCCGATACGATGACCTTTGCCCATTGGAACATTAAAGCGGGTGCCATACTTCCGGAGCATTCACACCACCATGAACAAGTCGCGCATGTCTTGGAGGGGAAGTTCGAACTGACGATCGACGGTAGAACCATGGTTGTCGAGCCGGGCACCGTTGGCATCATTCCTTCAAATGCCGTTCATTCCGGTAGGGCGATTACTGATTGTCGGATCCTGGACGTCTTCTATCCGATTCGGGAAGACTATCGAACCTGAAGAGGATGACTGGGATAACGGACGATCTATGATCTCGCGTGGAATTGGGCGCATGCGACTCGCGGGAAAATGGATGTCCTGCTTTCGAATGGTGAGATGAGCAGATGCAAGATCCAGCAGAAATGAGCACTGAGAGGGAAGTAGCGGCAACTAAGGCTGTGCCTCGAGTCGGGCTATTTCTTTTGGCTGCTCTCGGCCTTTCATCGGCCATGGTTTTGGTCGTGCTTGTTCTGCTTGGGCTGCAGGAGAGAAGACTACTAACTGAGACGGAACAGCAGCGGTATCAACGACTTGCTCGAGAAATTTCGGAGGACTGTCCGCGCGCGCGAACCGGTGAAACGGAGGCCGTTTTTAGGGCTTGTCGCGAAGGTTCGTTGCACTGCAGTGAGGAGTTCCCTCGATTGATTGAAGTACTCAGTAAGGTGGTTCGGTCAACTTCCGATCCCGGATGCACAAAAGCGGTCGGTCGGTATGCAGCAGACTCGTTTGAGAACGTTCGCGCCAGGATAGAGCTGACACCGAATGAGCGAAAGTCCTTGCTCCAGCTGGGAAGGATTCGCCTCACCGCGCTGCTACGAAGTTCACGACTGTGGAGTGTGTCGACTAGTCCGACGTCGAAGGAGATCGATGAAGAGTTTCGTCGGGTGCAGCGTGCGATTGGTGCTCCGGAGACTGGTGCTCCGCCTTGGGGTAACCGGGCGCCGCCGCAAGATACGCCTGCCTCTACTTTCAAGAGCGTAGGGTCCAGCATCCAGGACAACTAGCGCTTCATGAGGGCCGCTGACTTTCATGGCCGCTAAGAGGACACGCGGACCAGCCTTTGAAACAGAGTAGGGACTTTTTAGCATTCTGCTAGAGTTCATCCTCCAGCGCTGAAAGTTGCGTCATAGCTCGCGACAGATCGTCGTTGAGTCGCTTTATAATGCGTTGCCGCTCGACGTCCGAACCTGCGCTTTCTCCATTCACGGCTTTTCGAAGCTTGAGTTCGACGATGCCGCTAAATGAGGTCGACGCCTGACGGGCCTGGTTTTTTAGTTCTGCCACCAGCTCAGAGTCCAGCGTCAGGCTGACCTGCTCTTTTCGCGAGCGTCCTCTGGTCGAAAGAGAAATCGTCCAAATCGCGGTCGGTCTGTTGTTGATATCTACTTGCATGTAGCCAACGATGCGACCGCCCCAGAGGTTGCTGATGCTTTGTCGAAACCGCTCCGCAAAGCGCGGCTTGATTTCGAAGAGGCCAAAATCCGTGCTGGTCTGCAAAGACGAGATCACCCGGAGAATGTCTTGCTCGTTCTCGACCTCAAGGCCTCGCAACTCGACTACCTCTTCGTCCGCTTCGAAGGCTGTTACCGAAACGGCGTCTCTCACCAGTTTTTCTGTCTCTGAGCCGCCGCTGGCCAGCACCATCTGTCCGATCTGGTCCGGCTTGATCTGGAAGACGCCGCAGCGATAAGCCGCTTTGATAATCATATTTGTGGCTCTCCTATAATATTGCCTATCATCCTATGTCATGGTATAGGATGATTGACGGAAACGCCAGTGCAGAACAGAAAAGTGGTTAAGATATGGCAAGAACGAAACATTTTCAGGCTAGGATGAGTCAGCGCTCGATTCGGCAGTCCTTAGTGCTCCTCACCGTTGAATTCGGGGAAGAGGGCAAGAATGGGAAGGTCATCTTAAACAAGAAGGCGCTTCAGGCAATAATTCGAGAGTGCAAGAAGATCTCGAAAATTGCACAACATGGCTTAAAGCGGGGTGGGCTGGTCGTGGTCGAGAGCGCGGAGGGGACGCTCATTACCACTTATCCACTCGCGCGATCCGAAAAGAACGTTTAGTCGAGCTGGTAGGAAGTTAGGGAGCCAGGGATGTGAGCCAAAGCTCCCCAACCCGCTTCTACCAAGGCGCTCGCGGTGGGAACGTGCAATTGAAGCGCGACGTCTTCAATTGCGAATCAGTCCTTACCCCGCAGGTATAGGGCAGCAATCAGGTTCTCTCTCGTCGTCCTCTTCCGTGTCCTCGGCCAGTCGACGCTCTTCACGTAAGCGTTCCGCCATCGCAGCGAGTTTTTCGCAATCGCGATTCGCGAAATAAGCGTCTTCCATAGCACACCGAATGCGGATCCAAGAGTCTGCCATAAGCCCTCACAAGATAGTTTAGCGAAGTACCTTGAATCGGAATGTTGAAACGAACAGTAAAGGATTTGGTTCGGTTGAACTGGCGACTTATCCAAATTTTCCTTCCTGCACATTTCTGGCCGGATCGGAGCGTAACGCCGCGTAATGTAGCGGTTTTTGTGCTGATAGATCGTATCCCTACTGGTGAGCCGGGGGCGGTAGGTTAAAACAGGCGATGCTTGCGTCGTGCACGCTCGATTCGGCCGACGACAAACCATGTTCGGTCCATTGCCCATCCCAGGGCAATGCCCGTCATTCCTCCCACCATGCCCAGAATGCCGGGACCAAATGCGGGGCCAAAAATCGAAGAGGCGATGGCGGAAGCTCCGCACGTGTAGGCGAGGAGGATCTGTCGACTGGTCAGACCCGGAAGAAAAGTCATGCCGAGGACGGGCCAAATCAGAAGTGCGGCAAGGGAGGCTCCGAAAGACACCATAGGAGCGAGGGCTCCTCGCCCGGTTTCGCTTGCAGCCAACAGTGTGACGACAACCAGCAGCACTAGCGAGCAGCGACGACTGAATGAATAGTCGGATGTACGAAGCAGATCTCGGCTGACAATCGAGCTCAAGGCAAGGAGGCCACTGTCAAGGGTACTCATGCCGAGCGCAATGACCGCGAGGACTACCACGCTCGATCCTGCCGGCCAATGTCTGCGAAACATCTCGGCAACCAGCGTGTCAGGCGAGCGTGCTTCAGTGATGAACTCCGCGGTGATCATGATGCCGATGGTCATTATCAGACTCATCGTAAATCCGAACAACCACAGTGTCGCCCGGCTAGTTTCGCGGATTGATGGTTCATCCTTCGCCATCAGCATTCGCTGAAACAATTGAGGCCAGAGGAAGAAGGCAAGCGGCCATGAGACTGCATTGTCAATACACGCGGACAATGTCGTCGCATTGAAGTGGAGCAGTTCTGGTCGAGCAGTGCGAATCGCCCCGAAAGCCTGTGAAAATCCGCCGATCCAGTACGTAAATAGGCAAGCGGTGAAAAGAAGTAGAAGGGTAAAGACAGTGGCCTGAACCAAATCCGTTGCAATTACTGCACGTGCACCGCCGTAAAAAATGTATACTCCGGTGTACGCTGCAAGCAGTAGAAGGGCTAGTTCGTACGACACGACTCCCGCCGTAGCACTGTGTGCTATTTTCGCCATTCCGTTTAGCTGAACGCACATGAAGGGCAGCGCCGCAGCGATCGCGAGCAGCCCAGTCGCGTTCTGTATCGATCGGGATGAGTAGTAGTGGCCAAAGAGCTCGCCCTGCGAAATAAGGTGATGAAATCGAGCGTAGCTAGCGACCAGCGGCCCCAAAAAGCGAATGCAGAGGGCGAGCCCGATCACCACCGCCCACATGAACACGAAAAGTACTCCCCCCTGATATACCAGCCCCGGCACCGCGGTGTACGCCAGGCTATTGACGGCAGTGGCAAGGACTGTAGCCCAGAGCAAGGGGCCGCTCACAATTCGACCTCCGAGAAAGAAATCCTCCTGCGTATGGCTACTCTTCCGATGGCAGAGCCAAGCGATCGCTTTGAGCGCGAGAAAGTAGAGGATAATCAGAATCAACGAGGCGACTTCGACCATTGGCAACTCCCGGGGCAAGCGTGGGAAAGTGCCTACTCTGCCGAACGGAATTTGTATGTCTTCGCATGAAGCCCATTTTTGCTTGCGGCTTTATAGAAATGCTTGAAATATAGGGAGTTATGGGTGTAATATAATGTCGAAAGTCATTCGACATATTGTGCCGTGCTGAGCAAAGCCGAAGAAAGATTCATTCGTGAACAGTTGCGAGCGTTCGACTGCACCGAGCGTGAAGTCGACATTTATCTAGCGCTTGTGCAGCGCGGAGGATCCTCGGTGCAGGAGATCGCGGATGTGCTATCGCAAAACCGGATCACTGTTCATAGCGCGAGTGCGCAGATGCTGCGCAAGGGGTTGCTGGTCGAGACGCGTCGAGGCAAGCGTCGGCTGTTGACCGCGACCGAGCCGGACGAGCTTTTTCGTCTCGTGAAGATCAAGCAGCAAGAGCTTGAGCTGATGCAGCTTAATCTTGGCTATGCCGTCGGATTGCTACGGCGGGAGCAAAAAGCAAATTCGAGCCGACCTGGTGTACAGTTCCACGAGGGGGTAGAGGGCTTCAAGCGCATGCTCGAAATGAGCCTCGCTGCGAAAGGTGAGTTTTTGGGACTGATCGATGTCGAGCTTTTTTCGCGGCTGTTGTCAGCCGAGTATCTACTCAGTTTCTTTCGACGACGTGCGGAGAAAGGGATTTCCTCGCGTCTTGTCTGGCCTAGTCGCGGCGCCTTCGCGAAGGAGTCTCTGCCGCAAGCAAAGGAATATAGAATCAGCGTCCGCTTCTTACCCGCAGATCAGGAATGGCGATCCGGATTCATCTCTTGGAACAACTGTATCTCTCTCAAGTCATTTACGGCGGGCAAAGTTACCTGCACAATCATCGAAAACGAGGACATCGCGTTTTTCTACCGCAACTATATCTTCGAAACTGTGTGGAAGAACGCGATTCCGCCGACGCGCATGCGATAGTAGCGCTACTTCCACATTGCCATTCCACCAGGGCGACTGCGCCTGTCGATTCAGGAAAGTAACAAGCACAAACCACTGCTGAAGCCGTCTATGGCGACCACCTACGGAGAATGTGGTTGTTTCTCGATTAGCTGTTCCGCAAAGCGAATGCATCGATAGCAGAGACCGGCATACGCGAAATAGAGCCGGGGCCGCTTCTCACCGCACAGCAGGCATGAAGGCATGTCTTGATCGGTTGTGCCTTCTGCCTTTCTCTTGTCATCAGATTCGGCAAGTATCGTCAGAGCGAGTTCGACGCATTCACCGCAGATGGCAGTGTTTGGATGAGGTGCGAGCAGGACAGCTACTTGCTCCGGTACGCGGCCGCACAATGAACACCAGTCGTTGTCTGTCGGCTCGAAAGAGTGATCGCTGTAAGTCGTCAGTTGTAAGGCTAGATACGCGATAGTCGTGCCGGTCACGGCGGGGTAGGCGCCCAACCATCCGGCCCGTGCCGCAATCCACGTGGCTACCGATGCCGCAAAATCAGGTTCCAAGCGCACCGGCTCGGCCGTTCGAAGCGGTGCGAGTATGGCATGAGCGTCCCAAAAAGAAGCCAGCTGAGCAACGCCGACAGGGTGGATGCTCGAATTGAATTTACCGCACAGCCAAGTGTTGGTCGGAAGTTCGAATGTGGCGATTAGTTGTGCCGGCCCCCACGCCAGAGGCTCGCCTCCCCCGCGGTAGGTGAAGGACGGAACGGCCAAATCGACATCATAGCGCTCGTCAGCGCTCAGCGCTTCCGGCGGCGGAACACGGGCAAAGAGTTTTGACTGAATTCGCTGGGTCAGATTCTCGTCAGAGGCAACAGCTGCTGCAAGCTCGTTGTAGGCCTGATCATGCATACCAAACGCTTACCAAATATAGGGCGATGACTGGAGTCGAATCCCGGTGAACCATTCTCTCGGCGGCTGGCCCACACGCTTGCTCGCCAGGAAACTGATCCGGCATCAGTATCACTCTTCTGATGTTTCTGAGGCTCCTAAGGGCCGTAGTGAAACACGGCCCAGATTGATCGGTGTGTTTTCAGCCGAAAGTGGAAAGCGTTGAGGTGCATAGCCGTGGCAGTCGATCTCAACGACATAGTGGCTGTCCAAAGCGGAAACGGTCCAGCCGATCTCAAACGCACCGTCGATTTCCCGTGGAGAGCTGTGGGGTTGATCCTGAAAAAATAATGAAGCCCGGCAGGGTGGTTTTATAGAGGCCGTAGAGTGGAGCTCTCCGCGCACGACTAGATTGCGGTCACAGCCTAAGGCGCACGTGATCCAGACAGCGACATAGAATACCGAGCGGCAGTGTCTTGGTGTCGACCATCGCGAAATTGAACCGGCCATTGTCGTCATCGTATTCTGCTGTTTCTGATCGACCGGACGACGAAGCGCCCGGTCGATCGTAAGACACTGCGATTCAGAGAATCTTTTCAAGCGCAGCTCTCGCCTCAGCTTGGAACTGCATGTCGTGCAAATCGAAGGAGCAATCGAGTGTTTTGGTCGCTTTGTCGATGACCAATTTCGGCTGTTGCTCCGCATGATAGCGGCAGATCACCTTGTCTATCTGTGTAGTCACAGCTTCTTTGCCCAGCTCATCACCACAGATGCGACTCATTGCCATAAGGCACGCACCGCAGTATTCGCCGAACGCAAACGTCTTCTGGTCCTCGGGCACCTTGCTCCACGACTCGACGTCAAAGCTGACCGTCACGTCCTTTCCGCAATTCTGCTTGGTAGAAGCAATTGACGATTGAACTTGATCGACCCAAGCAGCTTGCTGTCGTTTTTCCGCTAGTGACTGAGCTGCTACCGGGGTGGAAAATGCCGCCGTTGCCGCAGCAACAAAGCAGAGAATGCGCAACATGTTCATTTGTATCTCCAATTTGGTGTATAAAGATCGCTCTTGTGTCGACCTCTCCATCCATACAAGCTGTTCGACTATGGACCAAGTCTTATTCCAATCGCCGTCGCCTTCGGTCGGACGCCTAGTGTCAACAGTTTCGAGTAGTTAGGCTGCTTTCTGCGGACGTTTGGGTCCGGCTCGGGAACAGGTGACATTATCACCCATGCGGGCTACAACGGACGGCAAAGTGGAAGAGAGGACTTCCTCCCTTCCGTCGCTTTTAATCACTCACCAGAGGTGTCGCGATGAATTTGATGCAGTCTCTCCTCGAAAACCCCGCCATTGCACAACAGCTCGCAAGTCGTTTCGGGCTCGAAGGAGAAAAGGCCCAGCAAGTGCTGACGAACCTCGTTCCGACACTTGCGCAGGGCGTGCAGGCCAAGCTGCAGGGTGGCGGCATCGGAGCCCTTATTGGCCTCGTACAAGACGGTTTCGACGACGTGAAAGCGGTCGAGTCCCCGGAGCTGGTCTCGACTGAAGCAGCGGCGGAACGAGGCAACTATATTCTTGAAACGCTTCTCGGCGGGAATACTTCGACGAACAATATTGCTGAGCAAGCTGCGGGCAGCGTCGGTCTGGATAGTTCCACCTTGCAGAAAATGGTTCCAGTGCTAGCGACCATGCTGCTTGGCGTTATCACCAAACAAGGCTTGGGGCAGGCCCCTGCGCCAGGAGCTACTGCCGACGCGGCGCCTGGGGCAAATCCGTTGTTGGCGTCGCTTACGTCCTATCTCGATTCGGATAAGGACGGGTCTGTCGTCGACGATATGCTGAAGATGGCGAACAAGCTGTTTTAAGGCGTCTCGGCCGCCGGGGAAGTACTCACCGGCGGCCGAGCAATCTACTGACGAAACGGATTATTTCGTCGGGCAGACGTTTTTCAAATCCCGAATCAAGCTGTCCGGGTACTTGTAAGAGTAAGTTTTCCCGTTCAGCTCGATCGTACCCGATCGAGTTTTGCTCGAGTAGCCGACGATTTTCCTGACACTCTTGTTGTTGTTGCGATCAATCCATTCGACCACAACGGTCGGCACAGTAGTTACCCCATATTGCCCTTTTTCTTGCTCGCCTTCCGCTGTGTCTATGTCATACTTGTGAACCGTGACCACATGGGTCTTTTTCACTTCGCTGATAGCGGCGTCGAAAACGGGCGCAAGCAACTTGCAAGGGCCGCACCACGACGCCGAGAACTTTTTCACGGTGCACACCTTGGAGTTATCCTCAGAGTCACTCGGATCAGAGCTATCGGAGCCGTCAATTGTTTCCGTTGTGGCCTTCGTTGAGCTAGCGGTGCTGCCGGCGCATACCGTTACTAACGGTGAATTAGCACTTACCGGCACACATCCCGTCTTGGTGCAGGAGTAGCATGTCTCCGCTTGAGCCGGAGAAGTCATTCCTACAGCCACTACGGCAAATAGCGCCAAAAAGAGATGCGTTACGAAGCGGGGAAGTGAGAAGCGAGTTTTCGTTCGATTTTCGTTTTGGGACATGACAACCTCCAAAGCCCTGTAATAAAGCCGCGGGTTGACGATCTAAGTCGCCACCGCATTGGAGCGCTGAAAGTTGCAGACCCTCTACAAGTTTCGACCGTGAGTGGTGAGTGGTAACTCGGTTACCTAAGCGACCCTCTCCGCGAACTGAAGAGACTGATATCGGACTCGCAACTTCCACCACCCCGAGCGCACCGACAACCACTCGGCACGTAGCAGTAGTTATGGCGTAAGCTTGATGATTGCTGTGGTAAGTTTGTAGGTATTTGAACGGTCTGGGAAAAAAGCCACGCGAGCACCGGAAGGGGCGGCGGTGGGCGCTAGTGCCGGCGGGTTGGCCGCGCGCTACCCAAGTTGATTTTCGCGGATAAACGGCTCCGTTACGGATTCTGGAATGACAATTCGCTCCGAGCGATCCCATAGGAACTCGAACTGTGTCTGAAGCAGCTGACGCATATCGCGACTTTCGATGATAAAGCCGAAGCATTCCTTCTTCGACGAGATAAAGCCAATCTTGTCGCCGTAGATCCAGTAGCTCATCGAGCAGTCGATTCCAGCAGGTGCCAGTCGAAGCTCCCGCTTGAACTTCTTTCCAACTCCAAGAAAGATGTTCGCTGTGATGTCGACCTGCTTGTCGCGAGGCCAGATGCCGCGAATCGAGATGTTTTGCCGAATCCGGTCGCGATTATGCTGATACATGAAGTCGGTTCCAAGTAGCTTCAGCATTTCACTTATCGGCCAGAAAGCCAGCGTTTCCACGTCGCGGTAAAGTAGCAAGTCTTTCAATACCTGACGCACTCCTTCAACTCCTTCGAAATACGTGAAGCGCGGCTTCACGAAATCAAGGCTCTGAATGGCCTTAAGACGCGGAAGGCTCTGTGCGAGAGCTACTTTTGCTTCTGCGAGTGTGTCCAGGCGCATCTGTGCGAGCTCCAAAAGGCGATCCGGCGAAGAGGCATGCCAGAGTTTTAGGCTTTCGCGCTCAGTCACAGATGCGAGGCCGCGTCCGGCGAGTGAATCGAGCACGCCGTAGAGGGTGGAGCGCGGTACGTGGAGCTTTTTCGCCAAGTCACCGGCTGAGCTGAGGCCGCTCTCGAGGAGTACGCAGTAGCAGGTGAATTCATTCTGCGAGAGACCCAGTTCGGCGCAGGCATGCTGTAGGTCTTGCATTAGCTCCTCCCGCCGTCGACTGCCGACGACACGCTTTACAGACGGCAGGTATTCTATAGAGTTTCGCTCCGAAATTCAAACGCCTAATGATTTTAGGAGATTGTCATGGAGTGGTTGCTCGGCTATTTCGCGGTAATGATTGTAATTGTTGCTGTCGTCGACCTCCGCCGACAGGTGAGCCCTGCGCGTTTCTTTGTAGCTGAAAGACGTGTCGGGAGGTGGTTCGGCTCGATGTCGATTGCTGCAAGCTGGATTTGGGCGCCTGCGCTCTTTGTCTCGACTCAAGTGGGCTATCGCTGGGGCTTCTCAGGCCTGTTCTGGTTTGTAGTGCCGAACATGCTGGCCCTGATGCTGTTTGGTCCTTTTGCGCAGCTGGTGCGAGCTCGAATACCGTTCGGTTATTCCTATCTCGGCTACATTCGCCACCGTGATCGATCTTTCTTCAGAGCCCAGCTTTGCGTGCAGTTGCTCGTGCAACTGGTCGCATTTGCGATTCAGCTTACTGCCGGCGCCGAGTTGTTGGCTCATGTAAGCGGGACGAACTACGCCACGGTAGTCGCGTTCATGGCCTTTGCCCCGCTGGTATACACCCTCCTATCCGGGGTGTCCGCCAGCATTCTGACTGATGGATTCCAGTATGTCCTCATTGTTGGAGTCATAGCGGCAGTGTACTGGGCCCTTCCAGTCTCACCTCGAGCAGCACTAGCGAGCGTTGAGGCAACAAATGTCTTTGATGTGTCAATGCTACTTCAGTTCGGTGCTGCGTCGGCTCTGACGCTGGTGTTCGGAATTTTCGCTGACCATCAGCAGTGGCAGCGTGCATTTTCGCTTCGACGACAATCGGTTACTGCGACGTTCATTGGTGCCGGTATGCTCCACGGAGTTGTCACCCTTTCGCTGGGGACGCTCGGCGTCATCCTCGCCTCTGCCGGATTCAATCCCGACAATCAGACCATACTCGCGGCGGAATACATCAAAGAGGCGCTCCCGCCGCTGTATACAGGTTTGTTCGTAGTCATGGTTCTTTGCGGTCTCTGTTCCACCATTGACAGTTGTTTGTGCGCGATCGGGAGCCTGTACGCGCTCGAGTTTTCCCAAGCGCCGAACATTCTTCAGATCAGCCGCTGGGCGATGTGCTGCTTGGCGGTAGTCGGATTTTTACTCGGTATCTGTCGAGTTCCAATCGTGACCCTCTGGCTGACGGTCGGGATGCTCCGCATTTCCACGATCTCGGCGACCGTATTGAGCGTTCTTCAGAAAAGTTTTTCGGGGTATGCCGGCACCCTCTCCGTTCTAAACTCGATGCTGATCAGTGGGCCGATTTTTGTGTATGCGACAGTCGCTAATGACGCGGTCCTGAGGACACTGGCCATGATCTTGGCCCTGGCGCTTTCTCTGGTCTCCTATCTCGCCGTTTGGTTTTTATTTCGCGATGTGAGGGAGCGTCCGCTTGCCAACTCACTCGGAGAACTTCGCTTCCAGGAACCGGAACCCTATACGAAAGCGGCGTGAAGAAAGGTAGCGATCGGTCAAAGTCGGACATGCGATCTGTCGAATGCGGCAGTCAATCTTTCTGCGGCAAGGGGAGGCCGTCGGTGCTGAGTGCCAACTCTGGCACTCAGCACCCGAGTCCATAGTTATCGCACAGGCTTCATGGGCTTAGTTGCCTGAGGTCCACCGTTGGCAGTTGCTTAGCTGCGATGGGCAGTTTTGTATTGGCCTATTGCGATCGTGTGCGGCACACGCCAATTAGTTTGTTGGGCATACGGACCTATGCTTGACATGCCAAAGTGGCGCTTGATACTCACCCCCGGTCAGGCGCGCCGTTCTGAACGTTCGCGCGTTATTTTGGTTAATTTTGTGATCGAATTGCTGCCGCGGTATTTGGTCGCCAATTCGTCAGAAAAGGAGTGCGGTGATGGCGAACAAGGTCCTCTGGTTACTTTCTGCAGCATTCTGTGTTTTCGGATCTGCAGGACAGGTGTGTGCGCAATCAACTGAAAGCGCACCTGAAGACGCCGGAGTGGCGACAGAAGGTGCGGAGGAACCTGCGGAGTCACAAGACGCGGAGGACACCATTCTAAACCGGATCACGGTGAGTGGTGGAAAGGAGGGAGTAGCCAAAGTTCCGGGGTCCGCCTACTTTCTCTCCGGTGAAGAGCTGGAGGATGCGCAGACAGGGCTCGTGGATGTGCATCGAGTGCTTCGTCAAGTTCCCGGCGTGAACATACAGGAAGAAGAGGGCTACGGACTGCGGCCGAACATCGGACTACGCGGAACTTCGACAGAGCGGAGTGACGGTATCACGTTGATGGAAGATGGGGTGCTGATTGCGCCGGCGCCGTATGCTGCGCCCGCAGCATACTACTTTCCCACCGTGGGTCGAATGGAGGGAATCGAAGTGCTCAAAGGAGCCAGCCAAGTAAAGTATGGTCCTCGAACTATTGGCGGTTCACTCAATCTGCTCTCTACTTCGATACCCGACGAGTTGGATCTGCAAGGTGAAGTCGGTGCAGGAACGGATAGTACCACCAAGATGCATTTGCATGGAGGGAACTCCTGGAAGTACGGCGGAGCGATGCTTGAAACGTATCAAGCGAAGACTGACGGTTTCAAAGATCTCGATGGCGGCGGTGACACCGGGTATGACTTGGAAGATTATGTCGGCAAGTTCCGACTGAACACCGACCCGGAGCGTTCTTATTATCAGCAAGTCGAGCTGAAGCTCGGGTACACTGACCAAGACTCCGACGAAACCTATCTTGGATTGACGAAGGACGATTTCGACGCAGATCCGTATCGACGGTATCGGGGCTCGCAGCTTGACAACATTCAGGTTGAACATCGTCAGGTGCAGGTTCGACACTTCGCGGATCTGGGCAGTGGCTTCGATCTGACGACTACCGCGTATTACAACAAAACCAAGCGAGCGTGGTACAAACTCGAGAACGTCGACGGTGTGAGTAACGCCGACATTCTCGACAACCCGGACGAGTTCGCTTCGCAGCTTGATTGGATTCGTGGAGCCGACAGTCCAGAAGGGGTTTTCGCGGTTCGCAACAACAATCGAGAGTACTACGGCAAGGGAGTGCAGTCGGTGCTGGGGGCCGAGCTCGAGACGGGGTCGATCAGCCATCTTGTCGAGGTCGGAGCGAGATACCACTCCGATGAAGAAGACCGTTTCCAACAAGACGACAAGTATACGATGTCGAACGGCGATCTTTCGCTGGCGACCGCTGGAGCACCAGGGTCAAACGCGAATCGAGTGCTTTCGGCTGATGCTTGGGCATTCTATCTGCAGGATGAAATAACGATCGATGCGCTGACCCTCACGCCGGGGGCGCGATACGAACGCATTAACCTCACGCGCGAGGATTACGGTCGGAACGACCCCGATCGCACGGGAGTCGATCTCAGTCGCAATGACTCGGATGTCGATGCGATCATTCCAGGGCTTGGTGCACACTATCAGTTGTCCAACACAACGGCTGTATTCGGCGGAGTCCACAAAGGCTTCTCCCCGCCGGGTCCCAGCAGTGATGACGAGATCGAGGAAGAAGAGAGCGTGAACTATGAGCTGGGCGGCAACGTGACGACCGGCGCATTCAATTCGGAGCTGGTCTTCTTCTACAACGACTACGAGAACCTCCTGGGTGCTGACACACTTTCTTCCGGCGGCACGGGCTCGGGGGACCTCTTCAATGCCGGTGAAGCGACCGTCTACGGACTGGAGCTGGCCCTACGTGATGATTTTGCCGAGCTGTTGGAGCTGCCCGTCAGGCTTCCGGCCTATGTCAGCTACACCTACACGCAAGCGCAATTCGACTCCAGCTTCGACAGTACCTTCTTCGGCGAAGTGCAGGATGGGGACGATATCCCGTACATTCCGGATCACCAGGCGGCGGCGGGAATCTCGGTCGAGCATGAGGCGTGGGGATCTTTGGGAATCCGATCCTACTACGTGAACGCGATGCCGATTGCCGCAGGAGAAGCGAATCTGGCGGGCGGACCAAAGACAGATGCGCACTTCATCGTAGATGCGACAGCAGAACTTGCAATTACCGAGGAAGCCTCATTCTTCGTCGATGTCCTCAATGTGTTCGACGAGGAGTATGTCGCCGCTCGGCGCCCTGCGGGCGCTAGGCCCGGGCTTCCACTGACTGCACTTGCGGGGGTGAAATTTGATCTGTAGCGGGGAGCTAATCGAGCCCCCGGCCGACGTCTGATAGTGCCCGTCAACAAAGTGTGCCGCCTGATGGCACTCGACGTTGACGGGTCAAGATCCACTTTCGCCGAGGGTATGCGGTGCCACTCGCGGGGTAACTGTTTGCTGAAAAAGTCCATGGAGGGAATTTTCAGCAAGCTGCGGGAGCGCACTCGGTGGCCAACTTCTATTGGGGTGGAGAGTATCTCGTGCGCGGGCCTCCCAACAGGTCTCGTCGGAAGTCTCACCCCCCATGCGGTTGCTGTACCTCGAACTGCCATGCCGGAAACGGGTCGGTGAAGCGCTTTGACCATTCGTGGGAATCAACCGCAATCTCATCCGCGCGCAGCAAGCAGTTGTCCAATCGTTCCTTCATCCCCTCGGCATCGATATCCTTACCGATGACCACGAACTCCTGCCGTCGATCACCGAATGGTCCCTGGAGCAGCGAGCGTAACTGAGCCAAAGAGGCCGGGTCGGAAGCGGGCCATTCATGCTCAGGTACAGCGGCGAGCCATCTTCCCGCAGGATCGAGGCGGCACGACGTACCGGCCTGAGACCACATGCAGCCGACATCGTTGCGGGTTGCAAGCCACATATATCCCTTTGAACGAAGCACTCGTCTCCAGTCGTCACTTTGTAGATACTGCAGAAGGCGCTCGGGATGAAACGGCTTGCGGGCGCGGTAGACAAAGCTACTGATGCCGTATTCTTCAGTCTCGGGGGTGTGCTCGTTGTTGAGCTCCCGCAGCCAGGCCGGACTGCGCACCGCCTGTTCCATGTCGAAGAGGTTCGTGCCGAGAATGTGTGACGGCTCTACTCGCCCGTGGTCAATGGTATAGATAATCGCTTTTGGGTTTACCGACCGGAGGACGCCTTCGACTTCTCGGAGGACCGTCGAGCTGACCAGATCAGCTTTGTTAATCAGCAGTATATCTGCGAATTCGAGTTGTTCGATCAGAAGATCCCCAAGAGCCCGCTCTCCTTGCGGGTCGGGCTGCTCAAGACGATCCTCCAGTAGATCATAGCTTCGGTAGTCCTCGAGGAAGTGTTTTGCATCCACCACGGTAACCATCGTGTCGAGTTTAGTGATGTCCTCTAGGCTTGAGCCGGCGGAATCGGTGAACGTGAAGGTCTGAGCGACCGGCAGTGGCTCCGAGATG
Organism: Bdellovibrionales bacterium; assembly: GCA_020434415.1. GTDB lineage: Bacteria > Bdellovibrionota_C > UBA2361 > SZUA-149 > SZUA-149 > JAGRAW01. Next base: position 5,378 of record JAGRAW010000026.1, on the reverse strand, counting down.
CCCGAAGACTCGATCAAGAGGTAGTCAAATCGCCCCTCTCGAGCCAACTTTCCAACCTCTTCAACCAGATCTTCGCGAAGCGTGCAGCAGATGCACCCATTCGACATCTCGACGAGGCGCTCTTCTGTTCGGCTGAGGCGTGCTTCTCCCTGCTTGATGAGCGCGGCATCTACATTTATTTCGCTCATGTCGTTTACGATTACCGCGACACGCAGTCCCGCCCGGTTTGTCAGGACATGGTTCAGGACCGTCGTCTTTCCTGCTCCCAAGAAACCTGAGAGCACGGTCACAGGCAGCTTCGTCTCGGTGGTTTGCATTCGGCCTCTTGTAGTTTTGGCTTGGAGATACTCGGGTTGCAGCGGTAGCACGGAATCGAAGTAAATGCAAAGATGTCGCAATAAGTAGTAAAGGCTAGCTGGCTACTTGGAGGAATTCTGGTTGAATCAGGTGGTTGCGGGTCGACTTTTTTCTGGGTGGGGAGGGGTTGTGCGAATGTGTCGCGACTGGGTGTGGCGTCGGAGCTCGGCGGCCAATGGCGCGCCTCAAGGCGGGGCTCCCCTGCAATCGACCACCTTCTACTTCAGCAGTCGCTTGAGGAAATGGCAAAATACTGTATAATAATTTAGACATCTTTCCATTTTAGAGGTGGGGCAGTTGCTATGCTTTACTCCGACTCCGCGGATTTCCGGGTCCTTAGGAACTTCTTTGTTTCATCGGAGCCCGTGGCCCTTCGTGAACTCTCCTATCGGAGCGGCCTTCATCCACGCTCGACACAGCTAGCTATCCAAAAGCTGCTGAAGAAGGGTTTAGTTAAGAGAATTGATTCCGAATACAGAAGCTTTTACACCCTCGATACGTGTCATCCAGAGTTCCAACCACTAAAGCGCTACTTCGCTGAATCAACTCAGCGAGACCTTGAGGTATCGGCCAAGCAAGTGAATGCGAAGCGAAAGTTCAGAGCGGTAGAGGATATCTACCAATTGTCCCGTAAGTTGAGGAAAGCTGCGCGTGGACTTGAGTAGGCTTTTTGAGGAGAGCTTTTTCAGACTCGAAAAGGAGAACATACCATTCGCTCTTTGCGGGGGCTACGCTGCGAACCTTTATCGAAGTGAGCCCCGCGTCACAGGAGATATCGATTACTTGATATCTGCTGGAGATCGCGAACTTGAGCTTGCGAGGACAATCATCCAAGAATTCGGACTTGAGCCTCGTGCGTTGCGTCTCGGCGAACTCACTCGAGCGCCAATGATGAGCAAGCGCTCGACTCCCTACGTGGTCGTTATCGGGCGCGATCCCAAAGATGACGAGGCGCCGGGGTTAGACATACTGTTATCAACCAACAAATGGGCGCCTGCTGCCCTAGAGCGCGCGCAGCATCATCAGATCTCAGTTGATTTCGGTGAGGTGCCGGCGATTACACGAGAAGACGTCTTGATTGCCAAAGCGTTCGCGGTCCAAAACAGCTCCCGTCCGAAGGATCTCGACGATTTAGAATCGATATTCAGCTCGGCCTTAAAACTAGATCTCGAGTATCTATGCGGGCAACTCGACACGCACAAGCTTTTCCTACCGCGAGAGATTGAGAAGCTCGCGCCAACGGCGGCACGAGTCGCATCTAAGCGGAATCGAAATCTGCCGAAGCTGTAGAATCAGCCTGCCGGAGGGTGTGGTAGATCCGTTCGCCGACTACCTGTAATCACTCCGTCGATTTCACCTTGCTCAATGCGCATACTGCGAGTGACCGTTGGAACCAAATTCCATTTACTACCAATAGCCTCCAACTGCGCAGGCTAATTCTTCGACCGGTGCACCATGAGAGCCGAATTATTCGTGGATAAGCTCTTAGGCAGCCTTCGGCGGCTTGGTCAGGCGATCAAGCTGCTGCACGAGGAGGCTGAGAAACAGTCCGACGTCAGTGACGATGCCCGTCGAGTGGAGAGAACCGCGATCAATGAGTTTCGTTACTACCGCCGGGTTGATGTCGACACAGACGAGCTTGACTCCTGCAGGCGTCATGTTGGCTACACCGATCGAGTGTAGCATCGAAGAGAGAAGAAGAATCATGTCGGCGTCCTGGATCAAGCTTGCGTACGCAGCTTGCGCCTTGAGTAAATCCATTTCTGTATCCGGCAGTGGACCGTCGTCTCTAATTGAGCCTGCGAGAGAGAATGGGACCTCGTGTTTCACGCACTCGTAAAAAATACCTTTCGTCACTACGCCTGCATCAACCGCCTGGGCGATACTTCCGTGCTTCCGAATCAAGTTGATGACCTTTAGATGATGTCGGTGTCCGCCGGGGACCGGTACGCCGCGCTGCAGATCCACACCGAGCGAAGTTCCCATCAAGGCCTGCTCGATATCATGCACGGCGATAGCGTTGCCGCCGAGCAGTGCTTGTACGTAGCCATCGCGGATAAGCTTCGAGAGATGTTCTCCGCCGCCCGTGTGGATGACGACCGGGCCTGCGGTAACGATAGCTTTGCCGCCCCGGTCTCGAATCTGCCGCAGATCCCACGCGATTTGCTCCACAAGAAGCTCAACTCGTCGCTCACTGGAGACGCCGGAGCCCATGAAGGTAAACTCCTGCACTGCTCGCTGTGTCGGCGAGTCGTAGGATTTGGCTTTGCGGACGTTTCGAATGCCTTCGACACCCACGACGACCTTGTCGCCCACACGCAGATCGCGCAGTAGGCAACAAGTTGCGGTCACCTGAGCAGCAGACGATGCCTCGGCCGCACGGACGACGACTGCGGCGTCCATTCGCTGGTTGTCGAGGCGAATCCACTCGGACCCGATGCAAACTTCAGTGGGGAAGATCGTAGTGACGTAGAAATCGTCGGGGGCGACACCGTCTTTTGTGACCTCAGCGAGCTGAGCTTCTGATTCCTTCTCTCCCTGGAGCTGAGCGCCGAGGCGAAGCAGTTGCGATAACAGCTTCTCCATGACTTCTCCGCTCTGGGCGATAACCTTGATCTCGGCAATTGACAGGCTCTGACGCTGTTCCCCGAGCTGAAACTGCATCACCTGAAAGCTTCCGCCGCCGTCGATGATTGCATCGAGCACGGAGCCGATAAGGCCACTATCCAGGAGATGGCCCTGCAGCCGTATGACGCGAGTCTCTACCGCGGGAGGAGTCGGAGCTTGTTCGCGGCGGATGTCTTCATTCAATCGAAGCGTCAGGCATTTCGCCGCTCCGCCGGCTTTCATGAACTCGCTCAAGGGGCTTTCGAATACCGCAAAGCCCTTCGCGCCGAGGCGTGCTTTCAGCGAGTCACTCGCCCGGTTCATGATAACCTTGCGGCCGATATTCACGGCATTGCAGGCGAAGGCTAGTGCATCGACCTCGTCGACAGCGATCCGCCTTTCTTCCGGCAGTCGCGACTCGATTAGGTGATTCGAGTATCGATCGAACGCGGGGGGAAAATACAGAACGTAGCCGTCTTCGAGCGGGCAGAAGCAAGTATCGAGATGATAGAAGCGCTCATCAACCAGATGGAGAGAGACGACTTCCACTGAGAGCCACTCAGCGATATAGCTGTGCGCATCGAGTTCTGTCCGGAATCCGTATCCCGCCCACAGAAGCGGCTGTGCTCGATCGAAGAGCGCGTCGCCGGCTCCCTCGAAAGGTACGTCTGCCGGGAGCTCGTGAACGGTGAAGCCGTTTTCTTCGAACCACTTCTTAAAATGCGGCTCCTCGCGTTGGCGTTCCTCGTGGTAGAAGCGGCTCAGCACTACCGTCCGGCCGAGCACCAGACCTGCGTTGGCCGTAAATACCATGTCCGGAACGCCCTCATGCGGGGGGAGCAGGTCAACCGAGCCGCCGGAACGAATGACTTGATGCAAGGTTTTCCACTGCTCGGCGGCACGCTCTCGAGAAAGTTTGTGAATGTTTCCTTCCATCCACGGGTTAATGACGTAGTCAACGTCGTAATGGTCGGGAGGACACATCAGAAAGCGATTGCCGGTTGTCATGTCGGAGTCTCTAGGATTCTGTTTGCACAATCTTTCGCGCAGGAGCCCTCCGCCCCTGCTACAGAGCGATAATGGTCGTCATCCGTGGCGGAGGCAAGCGCGATAGCTATTTTCGAAGTGGGACGGCCTTTCTTGAGCTCGAGGATGGCTGCTCTGACTGTCGAACTATCGGAAGGAAAAGCACGCCGGGAGCCCGTCGCTCTTACGGCGTAGAGCCGGCATCGCGAGAAATGCGAACGCGTTGCAGCAGGAACTGAAGTTCGTTCTGGACAATCGGTTTCGACAGATAGTCATCCATTCCAAGTGCCATATACTTCTCCCTGTCGCCGGGCATTGCGTGCGCGGTCAAAGCTGCAATATACGGAGCCTGCGCGCGATGTTCGCTGTTGCGAATCATGGCGCATGCCGTGACACCGTCCATCACCGGCATTTGTATGTCGAGCAAAATTAGATCGAACTGTTCTTGCGCGGCTCGTTCAACGGCTTGCAGCCCGTTTTCGACCACGACGCACTGGTGATCCAAACGTTCCAGTAGGCTGACGATAACCTTTTGATTGACAGGGTTGTCTTCCGCGATCAGCACCTTGAGCTCCTCTTGCACCGGTACTGCAGCTTGCGCTTCAGCCCCCTCGAAGCGAGGCGGCTGAGTTGAAGCCAGGGGTTGAACGAGATCAAACCAGAAGCAACTTCCTTCTCCGAAGACACTTGTCACCTTGATCTCACTGCCCATCTGGATGAGAAGTTGACGCACAATCGCGAGCCCGAGTCCGGTCCCGCCGAATTGGCGAGTGTGACTGGCGTCGACCTGTTCAAAGGGTTCGAATATCATGGGCAGCTTTGCTTCTTCGATACCGATGCCGGTATCAGCAACCCAGAACTGCAAGACTATCTCGCCCTCGCTGCCGTCGAGGAGCTTTACCCCAAGAGTAACGGTGCCGAGAGGCGGGGTGAATTTGATCGCGTTCCCTAGAAGATTGAGCAGTATTTGACGGAGGCGGTGCTGGTCGCCCGACACCAACGGCAGCGCAGGGGGCAGGTCGCTCTTCAATGAGACGCTCTTCTGCATCGCAAGCGTCGCGACGGTTCCCCGAACATCCGCGATGAGCTTATCGACTGCATAAGGCTCAGTTTCAAACTCTACTTTGCCCGATTCAACTTTCGAGAGGTCGAGAATATCGTTGACGATACTGAGGAGTGCTTGCCCGGAATCGCGAATTGCATGCGCATACTCGCCTTGCACAAGGTCGAGGCGGCTCTCGAGCAGAAGGTCGCACATCCCGATGACACCGCTGAGCGGAGTTCTGATTTCATGACTCATATTGGCCAAGAAGGTGGCCTTTGCCGCTGCCGCGCGTTCAGCCTCTTCAAGTGCGGCACGTAGTTCCACGGTTCGCTCTGCCACCGTG
>JAGRAW010000269.1 GCA_020434415.1 Bdellovibrionales bacterium | reverse complement strand
CCGAGGAAGCCGTTCCATTCGGCACACAAGGTAGTCGCGAGCGGCTTGAAGCGGCTGCCGCGATCGTGAGGGTCGGTACCGTCCTCGTCTTCCTGCTCATCGGAAACGCCATCACCATCACTGTCATCATCATTGATATCAAGGATTCCATCCCCGTCACTGTCGATCGGCGAAACGCCGACGCCGCCAATCGCGAATGAAAAAACTCCTTCATCCGGGTCATTGGAATGAATAGTAACAGTTGCGGTCCTCGTTCCAAGCCCCTTAGGCTGGAACGTCACGTCGAACGTGGCATTTCGGAACTGCTGCAGCGCCGAGTCTGCCTCAGTGACCACAGTGAAATCGCCGGCATGTGCCCCGCTGATCCTCACCACCGGCAAATCAAAAATCAGAAAATCGGTGCCGGTGTTACGTATCGTGAACCGTCTGGTAACCGACGTCGCGCTATCGTTGACGCCCGCGCCGCCGAAGTCCGTACCGGTGAAACTCGAGCGGGAAGTGCTACCATCCGTTATTGAATGTCCGTTTCCGGTCACATCAAGTTCCGGCACCTGAATCACATCAAAGAATAGGCCGACGACCCCGCGCGCGCCGGTCATCACGATTTCCTGCTCTGTGCCGTTTTCGCGAGAGCGCGAAATCGTACCACTCACCACATCTGCCCAGTAGAGCCGAGTATCCCCATGGTCGTTAACGAGCCCAAAGGTTCCCGACCCCGGATTGCTGACAATCACCTCGAGCGCGCTTCCATCGGTATTGCTGCGATATATTCGGTGTGTCGTCGCACCTACGTAGAAGATGCGGTTCGTATTGGCATCCACATCGATGTTTGCGAATGCTTCCGTGGCGCCGGTCGCTATTAGTTCCGCATTCGCTCCGCTCTTGTCGCTGCGCATCAGCTGCGCCCCGCTTTCTTCAAGCCAGTAGATTTTCGACCCGCTTGCATCAGCCCGTATAATCGTTGGATTGTGCAGACCGCTCGCCAAGGTCTCGACCGAGCTGCCGTCCAAGTTCGCGCGCTGAATCTTCCCGCTATTCGGCCCATTCCCCCCGTCTACCCAGTATACTTTGTCCGCGTCCGGATCGACGCTGATGCCGATGGGAGCGGCAAGTCCACTGGTGACAATCTCAGTGACAGCGCTGCCATCGATGCTGGAACGGAAGATTGCTGCACGGGCGAGATCCGTCCAGAAGAGGTATCCTGTTTCGGGATCTGCAGTGATATGCACAGGCAACGCGATGCCGCTTATCACCTCTTTTCCATCAGTGCCGTCGAAGTTTGCGCTAAGTATTCTGCGCGCTCGGGTGTCATTCCAGTATACTCGTCCGTTAACGGTATCCAGAGCGACATGTTCAGGTTTGGAGGAGAACTCTTGCCCGCTGTCGACGTCTACGACATCGACTATGTTTGTCCCATCCAGGTTGGCGCTACCAATCGACTCGACGTTCTCGTCATGCCAGAAAAGCTTCGACCGCTGGGCATCTACTGCCACACCGGTGCATCTACCAGAGGCTTTCGCAATGGCGAGTTGCTCGTTCGAGCCATCGAGGTTCGCGCGCATGATAAATTCATCCCCATCTCCCGAAGCGCACCAATAGATTTTTCTTCCCACGACATCAATCGCCAGACCGATTCGGAATGCATCACCGCCGACGATAAGCGTCTCTCGATGAGTGCCGTCCAAGTCAGCACGGTAGATTGCAACGGTATCAAAATCCATCCAATAGAGTTTCCCGCCGAGCGGATCGACCGCTAACCCGCGTGGAAGCGCTGCGACTCCGCTCACAACTGTTTCTTTGGCAGAGCCATCAAGATTCGACCGATAGATCCTTTGCGTTCCCCGGTCGGCCCAGTAGAGTTTTCGGTGCTGGGTATCGAGCGCTATGTAGTCGGGAGAGATCACTCCTTCCAATGGGAGAACCTCCTGCTCACTTCCGTCCAGCTTGGCTCGCCAAATCCGTCTTCCACCCGCGCGGATGGGATGGTCGCCGTCGGCCCAGTACAGTCGATCTTCGGTGGGGTCAACGGCAATAGAACCCGGGTTGCCTGAGCCGAAGGTCAGCACGCTGCGGTTCGCACCAGTGATATTCGCACGATTGATTGATGCAGAGCCCTGCTCTGCCCAGAAGAGAAGCTCCTCCGCGACCGCAACGCGGGTGATTAGCATCAGCGCAACAAGAAGAAGAAATGAAAAGTGTCTCACAGGCCCTCGTACGTGCTTCTACGTATCTTGTCGGGCGACGGGCGGGAGTCCTTTAACAACGTGCCGACATGCCCCCGCTGAAGCTTTGCAGCAGCCTGTCGGGGGCACGAAGTACGCCTAACTACCGGATCTTTCATAGCCTCGCCTTAGCGGCAGCAAGCTCCCCGGAACCCAACTTGCGATCCGCCAACTACAACTCTGCGTCTTCGAGCATTGACAGCTCACACGAGTTCGAGTCTTCTCAAGCGATGAAAAATAAACTACTCCCCTTCCTCCATTTTGTAGTCGTATTCTTCCTCTTCACCGCATCAACTGTCGTCGCGGACAATGACAAGTCGCAGGCGCCGACGCCACCACCTGACAATAGTTCGGCGGAGCTCAAGCGCATCAAGGCGCTCGAAGGAAGATGGAAGTCGACGACTTCTATGTTCGGCAAGGAGAACGAAGAGGTTTTTACCGAATACAAAATTACCGCCGGAGGCAGCGCCGTCGTCGAAACAATTTTTCCGGGCACACCGAACGAGATGGTCTCGGTGTACTACGATAACGACGAGGGAAAGCTTGCGATGACGCACTACTGCATGATGCGAAATCGTCCGCATTTCACGCTCGTCGAAAGCAGCGACGACGTGCTTAAACTGGACGTCACCAAAGTCGAAGGGGTAAAATCAGACGACGCGCCCAGCATGGGCGCAATCACGCTCAACTTCAAAGATCAAAACCATTTCTCTTCAACTTGTGAAGCTCGTGGCGGAGATGCCAAGGAGCATCACGAACCGATGACCATGCAATTCACGCGCATCCAGTAGGTCCAGGTACTAGGCCGCCGAGAAGCGACCATTTGGCGATTCGTCCGTCCTGTGCATTAATAGGCGCACTGTTCGGATTAACTCGCTTGCTACCAAGGAATAGCCAATGCCTTGTTCGTCTCGCCTGCCGGCCCTCGCTCTCCTGCTGCTTATCCTCGGATTCCTTGCCTGTTCTAGTGGTGGTGGTAACGGCATTGTTCCAGCGTATAACTTCAACGGGGAGTGGCAGACTGGAGAGCTAGTTTCAACGCGCCGTAGCGGTAACTGCGAAACCCTGCTTAAACAAATCCCTATCACCTTCCCGGCATTCAACTATTCCGTCGAACAAGTCGGTGAGAATATTACTCTTCGGGACTCTACAGGCGAGCTCACCGGAAGGGATCAGAGCGATAGTTTCAGTGTCACCGATGAAAGCGAGCTCCCTGGCGAAATAGTCGATCCCGCCGTGCTTGAGCCGCCATTCTCGAGCCCGAACTTCGTTTGCACGGTGGTAACCACTATCGAGTACCAAGGAGAGTCGGAACTTAGCGGAATGATCACCGTCCGCTTCCAGTTTGATTGCACCGATTTGAACACGGGAGAAATTGCCGCAAGTTGCACTCTCGATTACGGGGGCGTCTCCGATAAGGTCTCTCCATAGACGGTACTCCCGCAGCAAGCTGTCATTCAACGCGGTCCGAATAGTTTAGCTTCCTCTTAGTCGGAAGCGTGACGCCGGACAGGCAGGTTACGGAGTTCACTTCGAGCAAGTAAGTGGCACGCGACGCCATCTCAGGCTAGCGAACCGCGCTGCTCAACGAGAAGGGCTGGAGGGGACGAACGTTACAACATTGCGGCGAGCTGGGAGAATTCCCAGCTCGCTTCAACTAAAGAACGCCCTACTGCCGCGCCTTGATCGCTGCCAGTAGAGCTTTCAGCTCCTCGACGGTGGTATCCGTCGATAAGATGAAATCCGCTGTCCGTTGAGCCTCGATCAACTCGACGAAATGCGGATCCTCTAGAACCTGAACTCGACAGCCGACAATCTCTCGCAGCGCGTCTTCCAAGGCGTTACCTGAACCATCGCTGGTAAGACGCGCCCCCTTCGCAGCATGGTCACCACCAATCACGATGAACACAGTCGTTCCTTCCCCCACCTTTTTGATACTCTGGTGTAAGAAGTCGTGACGGACCTGGAAATCTCGGGTTATCGCTTCCTTTTGCCAACGCAAGAATCCTTCAGCAGCTTCGTCCAGGTTGCTGTCTTCGACGGCAGCTAGTTGACGGAACCTGTTCATGGCATCTGCCACCAAGGGTCGGTAATTCTTCGGATCGCCCGGAAGAAATACGCTCGACGGCCTGCTATTCGGCTGCTGCCCGAGGTAGGCGAGAAAGAGTGCATTCCCCGAACACGTTCGAAGCGCACCCTCGCCACCAGCCCTCAGCACCGACAGCATTTTGCCCAATGCTTGATCAGCGGCGGGACCTTCCGACACTGCTTGCTGCAGGGTCTGATGCAGCGGCCTCAACTGCTGCATGAGCGCGGCTACCTGATCGACCTCGCTTTCATCGGTGAAGCCTTCGGCGATACAGCGGAAGCGCGCGGCTCCCAAAGCTTCGTAGCGCTCCCTGAGCGTCAGATAACTCTCCATTTGATGACGGAGATACATCCGAAACACCTCGGGCCGCTTGAGAAACATGCCGACCCCTGTGCTGCCGCTGTGGAAAGACTTGAGCACCACGGCCGTCCGCGAGCATTGCTGTTCGCCGCTGTCGAAGATGACCTGCGCCTTCTGGCGATGCATCGGCCGGTTACTTGCCTCGGCACCTTGGCGTTGCCCCGATTCGGGCTCGGGGGACCGTGTCCCTCGGAAGCCAACCGTCACGCACACCAGGATTGCAATCGGCAAGAGCAGACGCCCTGCAACTGCTAAGCCGAAGGATTTCCGCTGTTCCTGACGCCGTTCAATTTTTCGTCCCATTGTTCTCTCCTCGCAACTCGGACTTCACTTGAGGGACGAAAGAAAACCTTTCTCGTTCGCCCCACTACCGAAGAACGACTTCTCCGATGGTGGGGTGCACTCAGACCTTCGCTTGAAAGAGTAAAAGAACCGCGGAAGAGGAAGGAGGTGGTGAGGTGCGAAACTTCGCCCGGAAAGAATAGCAAAATGGAACGAAATATTCACCCGCCGAGCACAAACCGAGCGCCAAGCTTGTTACAAAGTAACTCTGCTACAACCAAGCCCGCCGCTCGAAAGACGGGCGCAACTGCCTGCATTTGCCCAATATAATCTGCGTCGACGAACCACATGTTACATTGACACAAAACAGCTGTCCGCGGCCGCTGAATTTCGATGAATACTAGGGGGAAATACCTTGGCAGTTATGGAGGATGTGATGAGAGCCGCGCTAAGAGAATGCCACCAAGAAGAACACTTCGAACGGGTAAACGATTGCCATTCAGCCCTGAATGAAAGCTTCGTCTCTGTCGTGAGACCGCAGAATCAGCAGGAGCTTGTGGAAGCGCTCGGACGAGCTGCTGCGGAAGGTCGAGTAGTGAGCATTTGCGGCAATCGACACGCAATGGGCGGGCAACAATTCTGCCACTCAGAGGTGATGCTCGACATGCGCAACATCTGTCGGGTGCTCTCGCTCGACGAAGAAAGAGGCCTCATCTGCGTTGAAGGAGGAGCTACTTGGCCGCAGCTACATGACGCGCTTCGGACGCGCGGCTCGCGCTGGACCTTCCGCCAGAAGCAGACGGGAGCTGACACGTTAAGTATTGGCGGAGCGCTTTCGGCGAACGTGCACGGACGCGGACTCCAGCTCTGCCCTTTCATTCAAGACGTGGAATCGTTCGTGCTGCAAACAGCGACGAAGCGCCTTCATTGCTCGCGCACTGAAAATGCTCACCTGTTCTCCCTCGCG